>NZ_JBHXCW010000072.1:0-33177 GCF_042725365.1 Lentzea sp. NPDC060358
CACCCCTACCTCGTTGTGGCCAGCTCCTGGTGCGACTTGGGACGGGGCACCCACCGCAACGCAACCACCAACGCACCAGGCAGCCGCCCAACGCAACAGGCGTGCCATCAACCCGCCGAGGGCGCGGTGCCCCCGATCAGATTGCCGGGGGTTCGGGGGCAGAGCCCCTGAGGGGAAGCACGCACCAGGAACAGGCCGCCCGCAAGGCGACCACCCGCCCGGCCGCAACCCGCAACCCGCAACCACCCAGCTACGCAAAATGACGAACGTAACCACCTCTTACCCCCGGACGGCATAAGACGAGAGTCGTACCCGCAGACCACCCAAAGGCCGATGCTCCACCCCCCGGCGAAGCGATGTGCTGACCCTGCCGGCCGATCCGGCCGGCAGGAGGGGGATACAACAGTCATGCGTCGCAAAGCATTGGCAATGATGTTGGCCGCAACCGCGACCACACTCCTACTAGCCCCACAGGCACAGGCAGAAACCCAGACCATCAACTGGCAGAGGTGCTTCGACTCGGTCCCGCCGGAAGCACCGCCGGGCGCGGACCGCCTGGAATGCGGCACCTTCACCGCCCCGATGGACTGGAACAACAGGAACAACGGCAAGACCATCCAGATTGCCGTCAGCCGGCTTCAACCCAAAGCGGGCAAGGCGAAGTCGACGGTCTTCACCAATCCGGGCGGCCCCGGCGGCGCGGGCCTCACGATGCCGCTGCTCTACCTCGGCCGCCCGAAGCTCAGCGAGAACGCCGACATCATTGGCATCGACCCCAGGGGAACGGGTGCCAGCAGCAACGTCACCTGCGGCAACTTCCAGACCCTCGGCTCGGCCGACCCGCGTGACCGCAGCAGGGCGAACCTCGACCTGGTCTACGGCGGCATGGAGCTGCAGGCGAAGTTCTGCCAGACCAGGTCCGGCGAGCTCGGGAAGTTCATCACCACCGACCAGACCGTGAAGGACCTGGACCTGCTGCGCCAGCTCCTGGGCAAGAAGAAGGTCAGCTGGCTCGGCTACTCCGGCGGCAGCTGGATGGGCGCCTACTACGCCACCTACTTCCCCAAGACGCTCGACAAGATCGTCCTGGACTCCAACGCCGACTTCTCCGGTCCCTGGCAGGGCGTGTTCGACGACTGGGGCATGGGCTTCGAGCGGCGGTTCCGCGTCGACTTCCTGCCGTGGGTCGCGAAGTACGACAGCGTGTACCACCTCGGCAAGTCCGGTGAAGAGGTCCGCCAGGCCTACGAACGGACGCGCGCGCAGCTCAACGCGCAGCCCGTCACCCGGCCCGAGGGCACCTACGACGGCGTGGTGCTCGACTTCCTGCTGCGGGCCGCGCTGTACTCCAAGGAGAGCTTCGCCGACGCCGCGCAGACCTTCGCGGAACTGGCCGGCACCGCGCCCGCACGGTTGACGGCGCAGGCGAGCTACCCGGACGCCTCGACCGGCACGCTGTACTCGATCCTGTGCAACGACACCGCTTTCCAGGGCGGCCGCAAGTACCTCGAACGCGACGCGGTCCGCGACGGCGAGCGGTGGCCGTTGTTCGGCTACTACCAGATCATGGGTCCCTGCGCGTACTGGGACAGGCCGAACGTGCGGCTCGAGCGGCCCACCGGCCGCGGTGTCGCGCCCACGCTGATGGTGCAGTCGGTGCGCGACCCGGCGACACCGCTCGAAGGCGCGCAGCGGGCGCACCGCAACTTCCAGAACTCCGTGCTGCTGACCGTGCGGGACGAAGGCGACCACGGCATCTACGGCTTCGGCAACGAGTGCGTCGACGACATCGTCGAGCGCTACCTCGTCGACGGCGTCACGCCCGGCAAGGACCTGTCGTGCCCGGGAGTTCCGCTGCCCGCACCCGGTGCGCCCAAGGGGACCTCGCTGGCGACGGCGCAGGACTACGCCACCCGGCTCGGCTGGTAGGAAGGGGGAACGCATGCACCGCAGGAAGATCGCGGCGGCACTGACCGTCGTGACGGCGACCTCGCTCGCGGTCGCACCGCAGGCCCGGGCCGCCGGGTTCGCCCAGCAGGAGATCCGGTGGCAGCAGTGCTTCGACCCGGCGCCTCCCGGTGCGGAACGGCTGGAGTGCGGCACCTTCACCGCCCCGATGGACTGGGCCGACCCGCGCAACGGCAGGACGATCACGATCGCGGTCAGCCGCACCAGGCCGCTCAGCGGCACCGCGAAGACCGCCGTCTTCACCAACCCCGGCGGTCCCGGCGTCCCGGGGCGCACGGTGCCGCTGATGTTCGCGAACCGGCCGAAGCTCAGCGAGAACGCCGAGATCTACGGCATCGACCCGCGCGGGACGGGTGACGGCAGCAACGTCACGTGCGGCGGGTTCGACACGTTCGGCGCGACGGATCCGCGCGACCGCAGCAGGGCGAACCTCGACCTGGTCCACGGCGGCATGGAGCTGCAGGCGAAGTTCTGCCAGACCAGGTCCGGCGAGCTCGGGAAGTTCATCACCACCGAGCAGACGGTGCGCGACCTCGACCTGCTGCGCCAGATCATCGGCAGGAAGAAGGTGGACTGGCTCGGTTACTCCGGCGGCAGCTGGATGGGCGCCCACTACGCGACGTACTTCCCGAAGACGCTCGACAAGATCGTCCTCGACTCGAACACCGACTTCACCGGGCCGTGGCAGGGCGTGTTCGGCGACTTCGGCATGGGCTTCGAGCGGCGGTTCCGCGTCGACTTCCTGCCGTGGGTCGCGAAGTACGACGACGTCTACCACCTCGGCAAGACCGGCGAAGAGGTCCGCCAGGCCTACGAACGGACGCGCGCCGCGCTCGGCGAGCAGCCCGTCACCCTGCCGGAGGGCACCTACCACCCCGCGATCCTGGACCTCACGCTCGCTCAGGGCCTCTACACCAAGTACTCGTTCGACTTCGCCGCCCGCAAGCTGGCCCAGCTCGCCGGTGCGCTGCCGGCGCCGCTGTCGGCACAGGCGAGCTACCCGGACGCGACGCAGGCCACCCAGCTCGGCATCCTCTGCAACGACACGGAGTTCCGCGGTGACCGCAGGTTCCTCGAACGGGACGCGGCCGCCGACTGCGCCCGGTGGCCGCTGCTGGGCCACTACCAGCTCATGGGTCCGTGCGCGTTCTGGGACCGGCCGGACGTGCAGCTCCGGCGGCCCACCGGCATCGGCGTGCCGCCGACGTTGATGGTGCAGTCGGTCCGCGACCCGGCGACACCGGTCGAGGGTGCGCGCAAGGCGCACGCCGGGTTCGCCGGCTCGCGGATGCTGACCGTGCAGGACGAGGGCGACCACGGCATCTACGGCGGTGACAACGACTGCGTCAACGACGTCGTCGAGCGCTACCTCGTCGACCGCGTGACGCCGTCCGGCGACCTGTCCTGCCCCGGTGTGCCGCTGCCCGAACCGGGACAGCGGCAGGCGGGCCCGCTCCAGAGGGCCCACGAGCTCGCGGCTCAGCTCGGCTGGTGACAGGGAGCTGCGGTGGCCGGGAACGACCGCCGCAGCTCCTCCGCCACCTCCTCGGTGATCGGGTGCGCCGGAGCACCGTCGTGCACCACGTCGAGCACGTGCACGCGGTACCAGCCCTCGCCGGTCGACCACTGCGCGTACCGGGTGCCGTCACCGCCGCCCCACGTCCGCAGCACCCGGTGCAGCACCGGGTCGGCGACGGCCCAGTAGCGGTAGAGCCCGTCCTCGGGCTCACGGCCGAGTCGCGTCACCACGGGTTCGAGCTCGCGCGCACGGGCCTCGCCGATCTCCACCCGCCGGTCGCCCTCGAACACGCACGGACCGACGACCCGCCAGCGTTCGCTCACGAACGTCCTCTCCGCGAGCACACCGTTGAGGTCGTTCCACAGGTGCGCCAGGCGCAACGGGGCACCGTCGGCGTCGAGGAACGCGTAGAACCGGTGCTCGACCCGCGGAGGCCGCGGCGTCCAGGACGTCAGCAGGTGGTCGAGGACCTCACCGCCGACGGGTTCGCCCCGGCTCCACTGCCGGCCGGCGGGCACCCAGGCGCGGCGTTCGTCGAGGCGCTCGACGCTGCCCGCCCGTTCGCGCACGAGCGAGTAGGGGTCGCGCACGTCCGGGTGGAGGTGGTTCACCACGGCGAAGTGGCGGTGTCTCATGCGGCGGCTCCCAGCCCTCAACCGGGCCGGCGGACCTCCAGCACGGCCTCGGAGAACGTCGTGTACCAGGGACTGTCGGTGAACTGCGGCCCCGTCTCCTCGCCCAGGTAGAGGTCGATGTGCTTCTCCCCGCCCAGGCCGGGCGTGAACTCGTCGGTGATCTCCCACGCCGAGGACGACAGTTTCCCGCACACGGCGGAGTCGGCTTCTCCTCCCTCCGGTGTCCGTCCACACCGGACGAGCTCGACCCGGGACCCCGGCTCCACCCCGTCGGCCGCCGCGGACACGAACGGCCGCAGCGGCCTGCCGAACGAGTCGCGCGGCGCGGAGTCGAGCCAGTACCCCTTGTCGTAGGACCAATTCAAATAGGACCCCGATGCAGTCCGTCCGGTTCCCTCGTCCCGCACCGCGTTCGCGAAGGACTCGGGGAACGTGCCGAGCAGGTCGTCGCCCCTGTCGCAGTCGATGACCGGGCAACCACGCACCGCAGTCGCGGATCCACTGTGGAACCGCTCGACGGCGGTGTAGTAGACGGTGACCTGCCATCCCCCGGAGGTGGGCGGCGTCGCCTGCCCGGCGGAACAGCCGGCCACCAGCAACACCACCCACAACCAGCGCACGGGCACCTCCCGTCAGCCCGCCATCACGGTGCCGACGGACACGAACGAGTAGCCGGCGCTCTTCATCCCCTGCACGGTCTCGCGCAGGTAGGACGTACCGAGGTACGGGTGGTAGAAGAAGCTGGCGACGCCGTCGTCGACCACCTTGAGCTGCTGCGCCGTCTTCACGAGGTCGGCGGGCAACCGGGCGGGGTGGTTGTTGAACGGCTCCGGCTCGACGTTGCCCACGGCCTCCGGCGCCACGACCGAGCCGTAGACGTCGCGGACCAGGTACGGGAAGTACTGGCCGTAGACCTTGTCGTACTGCGGCGCACCCGTGCCGCAGGCGCCGTTCGGGCAGTACCCGCCGAAGTACAGGCCGCGGTCGTAGCGCTTGCCGAAGTTCTGCTGGACGACCTGGTAGTCCACGGCGGACGCGGCGTAGTGCGGCGGCTCGAAGATCGCGGGCTTGGCGAACCCGGCCGCGGCGAACGCGCTCGTCGCCGAGTTGATCCGGCCCTGCGCCCACGACGCCGAGTCGCCGGGCACCGGTCCGTCGTAGATCACGCTGTCGTTCGCGTCGACGTGGGCGGTGTAGAACTCGAAGTCGTTGCCGCTGCGGCCGTCGTACGGGTTGGCGATCTTGCCGAACTGGTGGGTGTAGCCGTGCATCAGGATCGTGCCGCCGCGGGCCGTCATGTACTTCAGCGCGCTGACGACCTGCGGCTTCTGCGCCAGGTTCGCCGCCTGCGGCACGCCGTTGTTGTCGGCGCCGAGCGGGTTCTCGAAGCGCGGGTAGACCGCGATCGTGAACGGGACCCTCTGCGCGTACAGGTAGTCCGCGACCGCCCGCAGTTCGGCGGGGTCGGCGTCGGGGCCGACGTCCTCGATGCGCACCAGGGCCCGCTTGCGGTCCGCCATCGCCGGGCTCGAGATCTTGCTGATCAGGTCGGCGGCGGCCAGGTACCGGTCGCCGTGGTCGACGTAGCTGAACGGGATCTCGCCGATGTAGGTGAGGTTCTTCGCCTTGGTGGCCCAGTTGATCGGGCCCGCGGCCGACCCGGTCGCGACCGCCGGCGCCGACGCGATGGCCGGGTCGGTGATCGAGGTGATCATCAGGCCGGACGGCGTGGCGAGCGGGCTGCGGCCGAGGTCGGTGTTCTCGTACCGGACCGTGGTCGCGGCACCGGTGTCGTACTGGACCCAGTTCCAGCCGTAGGTCGCCTGGAAGCTCGGTGCGCGGGCCGTGAGCTGCCAGATGTTGTGCGCCATCCACAGCACCGGCTTGCTGCCCGCCAGCACGTCGTCGAGGAACGACACGGGGATCGGCTCGTCGTAGGTCGAACCGACGTAGATCACGCCGGTGTAGCCGGACATCTCACCGGCGGTGTAGGAGCCGACCGGGTGCACGACGTACGCGCTGCCGTGCGAGGCGAGGTTGCCCGCCTGCACCGCGTAGGCCTCGCCCAGCCACGCCCACGGACCGGTGCTGTCGTAGAGGATCAGCGTCTTCTGCGACGACTTGGCACCGGGTGCGGCACCGCCGTTCGTGCCGGTCGCCGCGGCTCGGGCGAGCGCCGTCGACGTCACCCCCGGCTGCGTCGTGCGCTTGGCGATGCGGGTGCTCGACGTGGACGGCTTCCTCGTCGGCGGTGGAGGCGCCGGCAACGCCTTCTCGACCAGGTCGCCGACCGGGTCCGGGGTGACCGGGAGCGGCGCCGCCCGAGCGGGTACCGGGACCAGCGCTACCGCGAGGGCGACCCCCAGGGCCGCCTTCAGGAGTCTCATGCGACCTCTGCCTCTCCGGGCGAGCGCACCGTCGCGCTGCCCGCGTGGGGAGTGAACTCGTCGGGTCGCTGCTGTTGCAGGCCCAGCAGCCAGGCCAGCGCCTGTTCCGTGCGGATCGACGCGAGCCCGTCGCCGAACGGGTTGCCGTCGGCGGTCATCGCCGCGCGGGCGGAGGGGTTGTCGAGCAGGCGGACCGTGAGCGAGGCGATCCGGTCGCGGTCGGTGCCGACGAGCACCGCACAGCCCGCGTTCACGGCCTCCATGCGCTCGGTCACGTCCCGCAGCACGAGCGCGGGAACGCCGAACGACGGCGCCTCCTCCTGGATGCCGCCCGAGTCGGACAGCACCAGCGTGCACTGCGCGAGCAGGCGCGCCATCTGCGAGTACGGCAGCGGGTCGGTGATCGTGACGCGGCCGACGCCGCCGAGCACGTCCACGACCTGGCGGCGCACGGCCGGGTTCGGGTGCGCCGGGAGGACGACCTCGACGTCGGGCCGTTCCCGCACGACGTCGGCGACGGCGTGCAGCACGTTGTCGAGCGGCTCGCCCCACGACTCGCGGCGGTGCGCCGTCACCAGCACGAGCCGCGACTGTCCACCGTGGACCCGGTTCTCGATCTCCTGCAACCGCTGGTCGCCGTAGGGGGTGCGGCGGGCGGCCACGTCGAGCACTGCGTCGACCACGGTGTTGCCGACCGTGAGCACGTTGTTGCCCTGCAACGACTCCGCGGCGAGGTGCGCGGTCGCGTCCGCCGTCGGGGCCAGGTGCAGGGAGGCGAGCTGGCCGACCACCTTGCGGTTGCCCTCCTCGGGGAACGGCGACGTGAGGTCGTGCGAGCGCAGCCCGGCCTCCAAGTGCACGACCGGGATCTGCTTCCAGAACGCGGCGAGCGCACCGGCGAGCGTCGTCGTCGTGTCGCCCTGGACCAGCACCGCGCCCGGCGGGCGTTCGGTGAAGAGCCGGTCGAGCTCCTCGATCAGCTGGCTCGTCAGCTCGGCCTGCCCGCCCGTGACGCGGTTCAGCTCCAGCCGGACGTCCGCCGCGAAGCCGAACGACTCCAGCGCCTGGTCGACCATCTCCGGGTGCTGCCCGGAATTCACGAGCACCGGCCGGATGCGCCCAACCGCGAACAGGGCAGCCGCGACCGGAGCCATCTTCACGGCTTCCGGCCGCGTTCCCGCGATCAGGAAAACTTCGGGAACCACATGCCCCGGAAACGAACCGGGGCCGGGCACCAGGGCACTTGGTCCCATCTTCCACCTCTTTGGACTCTCCAGGCGTGCGCGGCGAACGTGTGCCATCACGCACAGTGACAATCTAGCCTGCGATAATCAACAGATACTCGCCTCAAACAGATGTCGCCACACCTGAAATCAACCACGTAACCTCGTGTAACAAGGCTGCATTGGACTCCGATATGGCTTGTTGACGCTCCGCCCGACCAGCTCTGCGTCACACTGAAGACCAGCTCACAGCATTGCCGTCTGGTATCTCGCACCAGTCGTCCACTTCGTTACCGGAGCGGGAAATGACCGCAGAACACCCCTCTTCAACTGTTGCCGTTATCACAGAAGCTGCTGCAGACAGGCATTCACAATGAGTGACACGCCTCAATTCGCGACGTTCATGCTCGTTTTTCTCATGTTTTGGCCCTGCTACAACCTGGTGCTCGCGCTGTTCGTCTGGTGGCGTCCGAAACCGGGCGGTCCGGACGTTTCGTCACGGCATCCGCTGCAGTACTGGATCATCATTCCGGCGTTGAACGAGGAAC
Organism: Lentzea sp. NPDC060358; assembly: GCF_042725365.1. Classification (NCBI taxonomy): domain Bacteria; kingdom Bacillati; phylum Actinomycetota; class Actinomycetes; order Pseudonocardiales; family Pseudonocardiaceae; genus Lentzea; species Lentzea sp. NPDC060358. The sequence continues at coordinate 8,281 of NZ_JBHXCW010000072.1, forward strand.
GCGTCGTGGCCAACACGGTGCGTTCCGCACTCGCTTTGGACGGAGCGCGGACACCGGTTCAGGTCGTCGTGGTCGACGACGGTTCCGACGACCGCACGCCCCACGTCCTCGCCCAGATCGACGACCACCGGCTGCACGTGCTCCGGCGCGTCCCGCCGGAGGCCCGCCAGGGCAAGGGCGAGGCGCTGAACCACGCGTTCCGCTACATCCGCGACCTCGCGGAGGAGGCCGGCACCGTGCACCGCACGATCGTCGGCGTGATCGACGGCGACGGCCGCGGCGAGCCCGGCATGCTGTCGGAGATCTCCGCGTACTTCGCGCAGCGGGCCGTGGGCGCCGTGCAGTGCCGCGTCCGGATCCACAACCGCACCAACCTGCTGGCGTTCCTGCAGGACCTGGAGTTCAGCTGCGTGGTCGACGCCTCGCAGTCGCTGCGCGACGTCGTCGGCACGGTCGGGCTGGGCGGCAACGGCCAGTTCGTGCGGCTCAAGACGTTGATGGGCCTCGGCGACGCGCCCTGGTCCGCCTGCCTGGTCGAGGACCTCGAGCTCGGGCTGCGCGTGCACCTGAGCGGCCGGCGCGTCCGGTACGCCACCCGCGCGACGATCACCCAGCAGGGGCTGACGGACGTGCAGCGGCTGCTGCGCCAGCGCACCCGGTGGGGGCAGGGCAACCTGCAGTGCCTGGAGTACGTGCCGAAGCTCGTCAAGGCGAGGCACGTCGGATCGATGGCACTGCTGGAGTTCCTGCAGTACCTGCTGACGCCGTGGCTCGTCGCGCCGATGACGTTGCTCATCACCGCACTGGTGGGCTTCAACTTCTACGCGCAGTTCGCCGGGCACGCCATCGGCGGGTTCACCGCCGACGTCTCGGGCACCGTGCTGGCGCTGGGGATCTGGCTCGCGGCACTGGTGTTCCCCGGCCTGGTCTGGGGCGTCGTGCACCGGCTCAAGCACGGCGACGAACCGCTGTGGAGGTGCCTCGCGGTGGGTCTCGCCTACCCGGTGTTCCTGATCCTCGGCTCGATCTCGACGCTGCGCGCGCTGTACCGGCACTTCGCCGGACGCAACACGTGGGCGAAGACGGAACGCCTGGCGGAGAAGGAAGATCCGGCGGTCGTGGCCAAGCCGGTGCCGCGGGTGGCCTAGGGCGTATCCTGCGGATCTTTCTCATGATCGTGTGCAGATGATGGTGTGTGGTCGGACGTGGTGAGCTGACGGACAAGGCCTGGGCGCGGATCGCGCCGTTGCTGCCTGTGCAGAGCGGGCAGCGAGGCGGGCGGTGGCGCAGCCACCGGCAGGTGATCAACGCGATCCTGTGGAAGGAACGCACCGGTGCCCCGTGGCGTGACCTGCCCGAACGGTACGGGCCGTGGAAGACCGCGCACGAAAGGCTGCGCAAATGGACCGCGGACGGGACATGGGACCGGATCCTCGAGCACGTGATCGTCAAAGACGACTCACTCGGAACACTCGAGGACCATGTCGCGTTCGTGGTCAGCGTCGACTCCACGAGCGTCCGGGCGCATCAGCACGCGGCCGGCGCCCGGAAAAAGGGGGCTGCGCGGACTGGGTCGATGACCTCGCCATCGACGGGGAATGCTTCGGACGCTCCCGCGGAGGGCTGACGACCAAGCTCCACCTGGCCGTGGACGCCGCGGGTCTGCCGCTGGCGGTGATCCTCACCCCAGGTCAGGCTGGAGACAACCCGCAGCTGCTGCCGCTGCTCGAGGACATCCACGACATCGACGTGGACGGGCAGCGGGTGTGGGTTGGGCGGGTGATCGCCGACAAGGCCTACACCCACCCGAGGACCCGCACAGCGTTACGACAACGACGGATCAAAGCAACGATTCCCGAGCGCACGGACCAGATCGCCCGCCGCAAGGCCAAGGGCTCGGCCGGTGGCAGGCCACCGGCGTTCGACCCCGACATCTACAAGCTGCGCAACGTGGTCGAGCGCTGCTTCAACCGCCTCAAGCAATTCCGCGGCCTGGCCACCCGGTTCGCGAAACGAGCCGCCTACCACCGCGCCGAGATCGTCCTGGCCTACATCGTCCTCCACCTCAGGTGAAGATCCGCAGGACAGGCCCTAGAAGGTGCCGGGGTGAGTGCGTCTGCGCCGGGCCGCGTAGACGCCCGCCTCGGTGCGGCGGTCGAAGCCGAGCTTGTGCAGCAACGAGGAGACGTAGTTCTTGACGGTCTTCTCGGCGAGGAACAGCCGGCTCGCGATCTGCCGGTTCGTCATGCCCTCGGCGATGAGGTCGAGGATCCTGCGCTCCTGCGGGCTGAGCGTGGCGTAACGCGGGTCTTCCTCCGGGCCGCCCCGGAGCCGTTGCAGCACGGTCGCCGTCACGCCGGCGTGCAGCAGCGACCCGCCGGAGGCGAGCGTGCGGACGGCGGCCACGAGGTCGTTGCCGGAGACCTCCTTCAGCATGTACCCGGACGCGCCGGCCATGATCGCGCCGAACAGCGCCTCGTCGTCCGAATAGGACGTGAGCATCAGGCACGCGGGCGGCGGCTGCACGAGGCTGCGGATCTCCCGGCACACCGTGACGCCGTCGCCGTCGGGCAGCCGCACGTCGATGATCGCCACGTCGGGCCGCAGCCGCGGCGCCTGGGCGACCGCGGAGGTGGCGCTGTCCGCCTGTCCCACGACCTCGATGTCACTGGCCTGCGCCAGCAGCTGCACCAGCCCGCGCCGCACGATCTCGTGGTCGTCCACCAACAGCACCGCTATCGCCATGTCGCCTCCTGCAGCACCAAGGGAACGAACCAGGTGACGCTCACGCCCGCGCCCGGGATCGAGTCCACCGCGCAGTCGCCGTGGTGGCGCCGTGCCCGAGCCGCCATGTTGGCGAGCCCACCGGCGTGGTGGGGCACACCGCCGGAATCGTCGGACAGCGGCAAGCCGCGGCCGTCGTCCCGGACGGTGAGCTCGAGGCGCGTCATCGTGCGGTTGACGCTCACGGCCACAGCGACGTGCTTGGCGCGAGCGTGCCGCACGACGTTCGCGAGCGCCTCTCGAAGTGTGGCCAGCAGATCCGGTCTGAGCTGATCCGGCACCACGGTGTCGAGGGGCCCCTCCAGCGACACGTCGGGCTCGAACCCGAGCAGCCGCGCGGACTCGTGCACCGCGTTGAGCACCTGCGCCCGCAGACTCTTGCTGCCGGGCAGCGGTTCCTGCAGGGAGAAGATGGTGCGGCGGATCTCGCGGATCGTGTGGTCGACCTCCTCGACGAACCCGCTGAGCCGCTCGGTGATCTGCGGGCGCGCGCTCATGCCGGTCATCCCCTGCAACCCGAGCCCGAGCCCGAACAGCCGCTGGATGACGAGGTCGTGCAGGTCGCGCGCGATGCGGTCGCGGTCCTCCAGCACCGCGAGCCGCTCGGTGTCGCCCTGCGCCCTCGTGAACTCGAGCACCAGCGCCGCCTGCGCGGCGAACGCCTCGATCAGCTCGGGGTCGTCGAACCCGGGCTCGCCGGGCATCCGCGCCACGATCAGCACCCCGATCGTCCGGTCCCCGACCGACAGCGGCACGACCGCGCACGGCCCCGCCACCGACGGCACGGTGCCCTCCTCGTGGCACTCGGCCTGGCCCGACTCGAAGACCCGGTAGCTGACCGTGCCCTCCCGGGGAATGCGCATGCCCTCGGCGTCGTGCCCCCCGTCGGTCACCTCGATGACCAGGTCGCCGTTGTGGTCGGGCAGCACGACGGCGGCGAACTCGGCGTTGGCCGTCCGCCGCGCCGCCTGCGCCACGAGGTAGAGGGCGTCTCGGCCGTTCGTGCCGGTGAGGAGCTCCGCGGTGACCTCGGCGGCCGCCCGCAACCACACCTCGCGCCGCCGGGCCTGCTCGTACCGGCCGAGGTGCCCGATGGCCGACCCCGCCGCCGTGGCGAGCGCCGCGAGGACGTCGCGGTCCTGCGCGGTGAACTCCGCCTTGCCCGTGAGGAAGAGGTTGCCGAAGGTCTCGTCGTGCACCTTGATGGGCGCGCCGAGGAAGTCGGCTACTCCGATCGAGCGGGGGTCACCGGCGGTGATGTTCGGCTGACCGTCCTCGTTCGTGAACTCGGTCAGCTCCTTGTGACCGTGGATCACCGCGAGGGCGCCGTACGGGGCCTCGACCAGGTCGCACGCCGACTCGACGACGTGTCGCAGGAGGTCGGGAAGGGTGTCGTCGTCCGCGAACGACAGCACAACGTCCAGCACGCGCTGCTCTGTGCTCAGGTTGCCGCCCACGGCTTCACCCCTTGGGGGGAGAGAAGTGACACCGTACGAACGACTGAGGGTAACTCCTCTGCGTAGTCAAAGGGGAGAGCATCACTGCAAACGGTGAGAACGAGAACTACTCAGAGTAGAGATTGGTCTCATTTGGCGGCTGGGAGTGGTCGGGTGCGCGCAGGGTGTGGCCGGTGGGAGTCCGGGGACGTGACGGGTGGGTGGAGCGGTTGGGCCGAGTGGTGCCGGAGGGGTGAGCGGTGGCTCTGGGGGGGGGCGGCTTGCGCACGAGAGCGGGTCGGCTTGCGGTGGGGCTGGTCCCCTCCTCGCGCGTGCTCAGTGCAGGCCGACGGTGAACCCCTCGTCGATCACGCCGCGGTAGATCGTCGGCGCGAACGTGCGCAGGCCCTGGTCCAGCGGACCGATGAAGCCCGCCGAGTCGCCCAGCGGCAGGCGGTAGCCGTTCTGCACGCGGTGGAACTCCCACATCGGTTCCATCGTCGGGTGGGCCGGGCGGAACTGCTGGGGGTCGCGCGGGTGCAGGTCCACGCGGACCAGGGTGCGGCGGACCAGGGCGTCGGCCAGCTGGACCGCCCGTTCCCGGGTCCGGGAGATCGAGATCGCGCCCAGGTCCTGCCAGGCCACCGCCCACGGCATGCCCTGCGGGTCGTCCAGGCGGATGCCCTGCTGTTCGATGATCAGCTTGCGGGGGCGGGAGATCGTCTTCCACCGCACCACGGCCATGACGCCGATGCCGGTGAACGCGATGCCGATCACCGCCGCGATGCCGCCGCCGACCGGTTCGCCGTCGACGAAAGCCGTCACGGCGCCGATCAGGGCGAGGACGCCCAGGACCCCGGCGACCGAGCCGCCCAGCAGGACTTTGCGGGTGTCGCTCTTGCCCAGGTCGACTACGACAGGTGGAGGAGCTCCCCAAGCGGTCATTCCCGCAGGCTACCGCTGATCAACTGCTCGGCCGCGGCGAACGGGTCGAGCTCGCCCCCGACCACGCGTGCCGCCAGCCGGTCCGCGGGGCCGAGCCTGGTGCGCACGCGTTCCACGGCGATCGCCTCGATCTCGGCGGACGCGCGGCGCAGGCGGCGTTCTTCCAGTTCGCCGTGGTCCGCCAGCCACGACCGGTGTTCGGCGATCGCCTCGACCACGCGGTCCACGCCCTCGGTGCGGGCGGCGACGGTCTTCACGACCGGGGCGCGCCACGACGGGCCGGAGCGGTCGCGGCGGCCCAGGGAGATCATGTACTTGAGGTCGCGCGCCGTCTGGTCGGCGCCGTCGCGGTCGGCCTTGTTGACCACGAAGACGTCCGCGATCTCGAGGATGCCCGCCTTCGCCGCCTGGATGCCGTCGCCCATGCCCGGCGCGAGCAGGACGAGGGTCGTGTCGGCCAGCGCGACGATCTCCACCTCGGACTGGCCCACGCCGACGGTCTCCACGAGCACCACGTCGAAGCCGGCCGCGTCCAGCACGCGCAGTGCCTGCGGGGTGGCCCAGGACAGGCCGCCGAGGTGGCCGCGGGTGGCCATGGACCGGATGAAGACGCCCGGGTCGGTCGCGTGGTCGCCCATGCGGACGCGGTCGCCCAGGAGTGCGCCACCGGAGAACGGGCTCGACGGGTCGACCGCGATCACGGCCACGCGCTTGCCCTCGGCGCGATAGGCGCGCACCAGGGCGTTCGTGGACGTCGACTTGCCCACGCCCGGAGCGCCGGTGATGCCCACGACCTGAGCGTTGCCCGTGTGGGGCGCGAGCGCGGCGGCGACCTCCGGGAGGACCGAGCTCCCCTGTTCCACCAGGGAGATCAGCCTGGCGACCGCGCGCGGCTCGCCGTCACGCGCGCGGTCGACCAGTCCTGCTACGTCAACAGCGGTCACACCGAAGGACATTAAGCCTTCGACGGCACGCGGATGATCAGCGCGTCGCCCTGACCGCCACCACCGCACAGCGCCGCCGCGCCCACGCCGCCGCCGCGCCGCTGGAGCTCCAGCGCGAGGTGCAGCGCGATGCGGGCGCCGGACATGCCGATCGGGTGGCCGAGCGCGATGGCGCCGCCGTTGACGTTGACCTTGTCCTCGGGGATCCCGAGCTCACGGGTCGACACGATGCCGACCGCCGCGAACGCCTCGTTGATCTCGACCAGGTCGAGGTCGGCGGGCGTGATGCCCTCCTTGGCGCACGCGGCCTTGATGGCGTTGGACGGCTGCTCGTGCAGCGAGGCGTCCGGGCCCGCGACGACGCCGTGGGCGCCGATCTCCGCGATCCACTCCAGGCCCAGCTCCTCGGCCTTGGCCTTGCTCATCACCACGACGGCGGCCGCGCCGTCGGAGATCTGCGACGCCGACCCGGCGGTGATCGTGCCGTCCGGGGCGAACGCGGGGCGCAGCTTCGCGAGGCCCTCCGCGGTCGTGTCGCCGCGGACGCCCTCGTCGGTGCTGAACAGCACCGGGTCGCCCTTGCGCTGCGGGATCGAGACCGGCGCGATCTCGGCGTCGAAGACACCGTTCTGCGCGGCCTTCGCGGCGAGCTGGTGCGACCGCGCGGAGAACGCGTCCTGCTCCTCGCGGGTGACGCTGTAGCGGCCGTTGTGCTTCTCCGTCGAGACGCCCATCGCGACCTGGTCGAACGCGCAGAACAGGCCGTCGTGCGCCATGTGGTCCTGCATCGTCACGTCGCCGTACTTGAACCCGCCGCGCGACTTCGGCAGCAGGTGCGGCGCCTGGGTCATCGACTCCTGGCCACCGGCCACGACGACGTCGAACTCGCCGGCGCGGATCAGCTGGTCGGCCAGCGCGATCGCGTCGACGCCGGACAGGCAGACCTTGTTGATGGTCAGCGCGGGCACGTTCATCGGGATGCCCGCGGCCACGGCCGCCTGCCGCGCCGGGATCTGGCCCGCGCCCGCGGTGAGCACCTGGCCCATGATCACGTACTGCACCTGCTCGGGAGCCACGCCCGCGCGTTCCAGTGCCGCCTTGATCGCGACGCCGCCGAGCTGGGCGCCGGAGAAGTCCTTGAGCGATCCCAGCAGTCGGCCCATCGGGGTGCGAGCCCCGGCGACGATGACGGAACCGGACACAGCTGCCTCCAGTGGAAGAGCGAACGGTCGTTAACTTGGCACCATACCGGGGGCTACCCGCTGGTAATCGTGTGAGACCCCGCACAGGAGCACCTGCACCGATCACGTGGATACCCTCGCCAACCATGAACGCAGACATCGCTCGACTCGTGACCGCGATCGACCACGTCGGCATCGCCGTGCCCGACCTCGACGCCGCCATCGCGTTCTACCGCGACAACTTCGGCCTCGAGGTGGCGCACGAGGAGGTCAACGAGGAGCAGGGCGTGCGCGAGGCCATGCTGCACGCGCCGGGCGACCACGCCGGCACCGCGATCCAGCTGCTGGCGCCGCTCACCGAGGACTCCACCATCGCCAAGTTCATCGGCCGCTCCGGCCCCGGCCTGCAGCAGCTCGCCTACCGGGTGTCCGATGTGGACGCCGCGGCGGACGCGCTGCGCGCGAAGGGCCTGCGCCTGCTCTACGACGCGGCCAAGCGCGGCACGTCCGACAGCCGGGTGAACTTCGTGCACCCCAAGGACGCGGGCGGCGTGCTGATCGAGCTGGTGGAGCCCGCCCGGAACGGGTCCCGGCACTAGTCCCGGCGCCGGTGGCGACCTCCCCTGACCCGGTCCGGTGAATCCGGGGTGGCATCCCTCACAAGCAGGATTCTGAATCGGTTACTGATGAGTAACCTCCGGCCACCTGCGACTATCCCTCACTAGGGAAGGAATGCCGCCGTGCAGAAGATCCTTGACGCGATCCTGGCCGACGAGCTGGACGCGATCGGTTCCTTGGACGTTCCGGAGAGCTATCGGGGCGTGACGGTGCACGCGGACGAGGCGGACATGTTCGCGGGCCTCGAGACGCGGGACAAGGACCCGCGCAAGTCGCTGCACGTCGACGAGGTCGCCACCCCGGAGCTCGGGCCGGGCGAGGCGCTGGTGGCCGTGATGGCCTCCGCCATCAACTACAACACCGTGTGGACGTCGATCTTCGAGCCGGTGTCGACGTTCGGGTTCCTCAAGCGCCTGGGCGGCCGCCACGACCTGCCGTACCACGTGGTGGGATCGGACCTGGCCGGCGTCGTCGTGCGCGTCGGCCCCGGCGTCACCGCGTGGAAGCCGGGCGACCGCGTGGTCGCGCACTGCCTGGACGTGCCGTTGGAGGCCCCGGACGGCCACAACGACACGATGCTCGACCCGCAGCAGCGGATCTGGGGCTTCGAGACGAACTTCGGCGGCCTCGCCGACCTCGCGCTCGTGAAGTCGAACCAGCTGATGCCGATGCCGAAGCACCTCTCGTGGGAGGAGGCGGCGTCGCCGGGCCTGGTCAACTCCACCGCGTACCGGCAGCTGGTGTCGACCAACGGCGCCAACATGAAGCAGGGCGACACGGTCCTGATCTGGGGCGCGTCCGGCGGTCTCGGTTCCTACGCCACGCAGTTCGCGCTGAACGGCGGCGCCACGCCCATCTGCGTCGTCTCCTCGCCGGAGAAGGCGGAGATCGTCCGTTCGATGGGCGCCGAACTGATCATCGACCGCTCGGCCGAGGGCTACCGGTTCTGGAAGGACGAGCACGAGCAGGACCCGCGGGAGTGGAAGCGGTTCGGCGCGAAGATCCGCGAGCTGACCGGTGGCGAGGACCCGGACATCGTGTTCGAGCACCCCGGCCGGGAGACGTTCGGCGCGTCGGTGTTCGTCGCGCGCAAGGGCGGCAAGATCGTGACGTGCGCGTCGACCTCCGGGTACATGCACCAGTACGACAACCGGTACCTCTGGATGAACCTCAAGCACATCCTGTCCTCGCACTTCGCGAACTACCGCGAGGCGTGGGAGGCGAACAGGTTGATCGCAAAGGGAAAGATCCACCCGACGGTGTCCAAGGTGTACTCAATGGACGAAACGGGCCAGGCAGCGCACGACGTCCACCGCAACGCGCACCAGGGCAAGGTCGGCGTGCTCTGCCTTGCCCCGGAAGAGGGTCTGGGTGTGCTCGATCACGAGCTGCGCGCGAAGCACCTCACAGCTATCAATCGATTCCGGGGTGTGTGACCTTCCGGGGTGACCCGAACGGGTAGCGTGAGGGGCATGGGCCTCGCCGACGACCGTGACCTCGTCCCACTGGGATCCGGCTTCGACATCGTCAAGCGCGGGTACGACCGCGCCCAGGTCGAGGATCACCTCGAACGCCTCGACTCGGACCTGCGGCTGCTGGCCGCGGACCGCGATGCCGCCGTCTCCCAGACGTCCGACCTGGCGCGCCAGCTGGAAGCCGCGCGCTCGGAGATGTCCGAGCTGCGCAACCAGGTCGAGCGCCTGTCGCTGCCGCCGACGACGCTGGAGGGGCTCTCCGAGCGCCTCCAGCGCATGCTGCGGCTGGCCCAGGACGAGGCCAACGAGATCAAGGCCCGTGCCGAGGCGGAGGGCGGGCACATCCGCGCCAAGGCGGAAGCCGACGCGGGTGTGCTGCGCCAGCGCTACGAGAAGCTGATCGCCGAGCTCGACGAGCGCCGCGCCGCCATGGAGGCCGAGCACAAGGGAGTCCTGGAGAACGCGCGCTCCGAGGCGGAGAAGATCGTCTCCGAGGCGGAGTCCGCCGCCCGCAAGATCTCCGACGAGTCCGAGCAGCGCCGCGTGACCGTCGAGGAGGACTTCGAGATCGCGATGGCGGCCCGCCGCTCCGAGGCCATGGCCACCCTCGCCACGCAGGAGGCCACCTCGAAGGGCGAGGCGGACCGCCGAGTCCGCGAGGCCGCCGAGGAAGCCGCGAGGGTCCGCGCCGCAATCGCCCAGGAGCAGACCACCTCGAAGGCGGAGGCCGAACGCCGCCTGCGCGAGGCCACCGAAGAGGCCAACCGCCGCCGCCACGACTCCGTCACCGAGGCGACGGCCCGCATCCAGGAGGCCACCGAGGAGGCGAACCGCCGAGTCCGCGAGGCCACCGAGGAAGCCAACCGCCGCACGGCCGCCGCGACCCAGCGCGTCGAGCAGCTCCGCACCCTGCGCAACCGCCTCTCGCACCAGCTCCACAACGTGCGGACGGCGCTGCAGGACGTGGTGCCGCTGCTCGACCCGGTGGAGGAGGACCCCGCTCAGTCCGCAGCTCAGGCCGCGGCTCCGGCTCCGGCGCCTACGTCTGGCCCGGCACCGGTCGAGGGTGCTCCGGCCCAGTCCGGTGCTGCCCAGTCCGGAACTGCCCAGGCCGGCTCGGCCCAGGCCGGATCTGCGCGGTCCGGCGCAGCCCAGCCCGGTGCCGCTCAGTCCGCGCCCGCTCAGTCCGCGCCCGCTCAGGGCGCTGCTGGTCAGCAGGCTGCTCCGGCTGCTCAGCCGAACACCGGCTCGGCCGCGCCGAAGGTTCCCGCCGCCGCCCAGGCCCAGGCCGCACCGGCTCCCGCGCAGTCCGCGGCCCCCAGGCCGGCAGCTCCCGGACAGGGCGGACCGTCGAAGCCCGCCGCCCCCGCCCAGGGTGCGCCGTCGAAGCCGGCTCCGGGCGCGCCGAACAAGCCGGCCACCGCACCCCAGGTGGACGGCCCGACCGCCAAGATCGCCCGTCCGCAGCCGGCCAAGAAGTCCTGACGCCCGGCCGCCCACGCGAGCTCACGCAGGGGTCCCCCGCCCAGGGGGACCCCTGATTTCAATCATCCCAGCCGGCACCGACAATTTTGCGTCACCGCAGGTCAGACCCTGATCTCGTGGATCGCCGGCATCGGCATCGACCGGCAGAAGTCCCACCCCACGTCCCGTCCGACCGCGATCAACGCGCGCGACAGAAAAACCCCGTGCGACCCGACCACCACCGTCGCGCCGGGGTGCGAGCGGGCGATCCGCTGCACCGCCCGCCCCGCCCGCACGGTCACCGCGTCCAGGCTCTCCCCGGTCCCGTGCGCCAGCCCCGGGTTCGCCCAGCTCCAGGTGTGCAGCGCCGCCCAGTCCGCGCTCGGCACCAGCCCCGACTCCCACTCGCGCAGCTCCGGCCACGTCTCCACCTCCAGTCCGAGGGCGTCCGCGGCGGGCGTGACCGTCTGCACCGCGCGCAGCTGAGGGCTCGACAGCACCGCCGCCGGCGCGAGGGCGACGAGCCGCGGGACCAGTTCCCGCGCCGCCTCCGAGCCGTGCGGGTGCAACGGGCGTTGGTCGTCATCGGGTTCGCCGAGGCGTGGCCGGACGGACTGCGCATGGCGCACCAATACGATTCGCGTCGACACGTCACTCATCTTGGGGGAACAGGATGTTCGCGACACCGCTCGGCGCGGACGCCGAGCTCAGGCCGTTGGAGCCGTGGCGGGCCGAGGAGTTCTTCGCGCACCTGGAGCGCGGCCGGGACTTCATCGGGGAGCACATCGGGTTCGCCGACGCCGCGAAAGACCTCGAGAGCGCGCGCCGGCTCCTCCAGAGCTACGCGGACAAGGCGGCCGCCGACACCGGCCGGCTCTTCGGCATCTGGCTCGACGGCGTGCTGGTCGGCGGCGTGCTGTTCCGCGTCTTCGAGGTCGCGCAGGGCCGGGCCGAGGTCGGCTGCTGGCTCGAACCCGCCGGTGTCGGCAAGGGGCTCGTCACCAGGGCGTGCCGGGTGTTGATCGACCACGCGATTCGCGAGCGCGGTGTGCATCGGGTTGAGTGGCAGGTGTCGTCGGCCAACGCGGCCAGCATCGCGGTCGCGCGGCGGCTCGGCATGGCCAAGGACGGGGTGCTGCGCTCGTACTCGGTGCACCGCGGGGTCCGGCAGGACATCGAGGTGTGGTCGGTGCTGGCGCCGGAGTGGGGGAACTGATGGACGACCTGGTGCTGCTGCACGCCTTTCCGCTCGACGCGCGGATGTGGGACGTGCCCGGCGCGATCACGCCGTCGTTGCGCGGGCGCGGTGAGCCCGACCTCGACGTGCTCGCGTCCCAGGTCCTCGCCGAGCTCGACGAACGCGGTCTCGACAAGGTGCTGCTGGGCGGGTGCTCGATGGGCGGCTACGTCGCGATGGCGTTGCTGCGCCGCGCACCGGAACGCGTGCGGGGCCTGGTCTTCGTCGACACCAAGCACACGGCGGACGCGCCGGAGGCCGCCGCGAACCGGCACGCGATGGCGGACCGGGTCGAACGCGACGGCGTCGGCGAGTGGCTCGTCGAGGCGATGCTGCCGAACCTGGTCGGCCCCGGCGCCTCCGACGCGGCACGGGCCCTGGTGCGCACGATGATCCTCGACCAGCGGGCCGAGGACGTGGCGTGGTGGCAGCGCGCGATGGCGAAACGGCCGGACTCCGCGGACGTCCTGGAGTCGATGGACGTGCCGTCCCTCGTGCTCGTGGGCGAGCACGACAGGCTGACGCCCCCGGACGTGGCCGCGAAGCTCGCGGTGACGCTGCGGCGCTCCACCAGCGAACGCATCGAGGACTGCGGCCACCTGCCGCCCGTCGAGCGGCCGGAGGAGTTCCGCACCCGGCTCGAGCGGTGGCGCGAGCAGGTCGGTCTCTAGCGCCCGGACGTCACCACCGGCGCGCGGTCGGCCCACGCCGGCCGCGCGAGTCCCAGCAGCCCTGGTGCCAGTGGCGGCGTTCCTCGACCGAGCCCGTCTCCTCGGCGGGCCACGCGACGACGTGCGGCGTGCCGGGGCGGATCTCGTGGTCGCAGCCGGGACAGCGGTAGGTCTTCTGCGCCTGCGCGCCCGAGATCGCGCGCACCAGCCAGTCGCCGTCGGGCCCTGACTCCGTGCGCGCCCAGCCGACGCCCCCGCCGAGGGGTCGTGGGTCTTCTGGCTTGGGGCTGTTGCGACGTGGCACGGCCACACGGTAACCGCTCGTAGAATCGGGCCGTGCCGACCTACGAGTTCCGTTGCCGAACCTGCGACGACACCTTCGAACTGCAGCGCCCGATGAGCGAGTCGTCCTCGCCGGCGAACTGCCCCGACGGCCACGCCGACACCGTGAAGCTGCTGTCCATGGCCGGTATCGGCGGCACGCAGCAGCAGCCCGCGGGCGGTGGCGGCGGGTGCTGCGGCGGGGGTTGCTGCAGCTAGGACGTCTCCCGGTCGATCAGCACCTCGGCGACCTTGCGGCCCTGGTCGCACACGGTGCCGAACTTGCCGGACGGGTCGATGACGATGATCCCGAGCCCGCCGCCCTCGTAGGGGACGACGAGCACGCACGACGGGTCGACGTCGGCCTCGTCGGAGCGGTCGAGGTATGAGACCTTGTGGCCCTTCACGTCCCAGTCGCCGGTGGTGCGCTCGATGGTGATCTGCCGGCCCTCGCGGAACCTCAGCGAGACGCCCACCTCGACGTCGCCGGCCTTCGTCGTCCACCGGCACGACTGGTCGAACGTCGAGTCGTAGTTGATCTGGCTGGGCGGCGTCTCCGCCTTCGCGCCGGGGTAGGGCAGGTCGGTCCACTTCAGCTTCGCGCAGACGCCCTGCACCTCGCCGTCGATCGGCGCGGTCTCGGGGTCCTCCGGCTCTTCGGACGTGGACGGGTCGGCCGAGGGGTCCTGCTCCTGGTCGAACGGCGAGGAGGCGTCGAGCGGGGACTGCGCGACCGGACTGCCCCCGACGGTCGTCCGGGCGCAGCCGGTCACCAGCACGAGGACAGCCAACAGGAGCACCAGTCGACGCATGGCCCCCACCATGCCAGACGTCACATGGTGCTCCTGTGAGCGGCTCACGAGTAGTCGCGGAACCCCTTGCCCGTCTTGCGCCCGAGACGCCCGGCCGTGACCAGGTGCTCGAGCAGCGGCGCCGGCGCGAACCCGGGCTCGCGGAACTCGTTGAAGAGCGTGCGCTGGATCGCGAGCGACACGTCCAGCCCGACGACGTCGAGAAGCGCGAACGGGCCCATCGGCAGGCCGCAGCCGACCTTCATCGCGTTGTCGATGTCGTCGGCTTCCGCGTAGTGGGCCTCCAGCATCCTCACCGCGTCGTTGAGGTACGGGAACAGCAGCGCGTTGACGATGAAGCCCGCGACGTCACCGCAGTGCACGGGGTGCTTGCCGAGGTCGAGGCAGATCTTGCGCGCCGTGGCGACCACGTCCGCGCCCGTGGAGATCGTCTCGACGACCTCGACCAGCTTCATGACCTGCGCGGGGTTGAAGAAGTGCAGGCCGACGACGTCCGCGGGCCTGCCGGTCGCCGCCGCCACCTCGATGACCGGCAACGACGACGTGGTCGTCGCGAGCACCGCGCCGGGCTTGCACACCTCGTCGAGCGCCGCGAAGACCTCCTTCTTGATCCCGATCTCCTCGGCCACGGCCTCGACGACCAGGTCGCAGTCCGCGAGCTCGACGAACTCGACGGCGGGCACGATCCGGCCGAGCGCCGCGTCCCGGTCCTGCTCGGAGAGCTTGCCCTTGGCCACCGCGCGGTCGAGCGACTTGCGCACCAGCCCGATCGCCGCCTCGGCCTTGTCCAGCGTTCGGGCGCGCAGCACGACGTCGTACCCGCGCTTGGCGAAGACCTCGGCGATCCCGGTGGCCATCGTGCCCGTGCCGACGACCCCGACCCGCCTCACCTCGCGGGCCTGCACCGCACTGTCCACTCCGGACGGAGTCTGCGCGTCGCCGACGACGACCGGCGAGTCCGGCCCGTCGTAGGTGTAGAAGCCGCGCCCGGTCTTCCGCCCGAGCAGCCCGGCCGTGATCATCTGCTTGAGCAGCGGCGCCGGCGCGTGCAGGCGGTTGCGCGACTGGTGGTACATCGTGTCGAGGATCTCGTAGGCGGTGTCGAGCCCGATGAGGTCCAGCAACGCCAACGGCCCCATGGGGTACCCGCAGCCGTACCGCATGGCCGCGTCGAGGTCCTCGCGCGTCGCGTACCGCGACTCCAGCATCTTGACCGCGTGGTTGAGGTAGGGGAACAGCAGCGCGTTGGCGATGAACCCGGCGCGGTCGCCGATCACGACCGGCGACTTGCCGAGCCGCTCGGTGAACGCCACGACGTCCGCGATCACGTCCGGCTCCGTGACGACCGTCCGCACGACCTCGACCAGCTTCAGCACCTGCGTGGGGTTGAAGAAGTGCAGGCCGACGACCTTGCCGGGCCTCTTCGTGTGCACGCCGATCTCGGTGATCGACAACGACGACGTGTTCGACGCGATGATCGCCTCGGGCGCGAGAACCACGTCCAGCGCCTGGAAGATCTTCGCCTTCAGCTCGACGTTCTCCGGCACCGCCTCGACCACCAGGTCGCAGCCGGCGAGACTCGCGAGGTCCAGGCTCGTGGTGACCCGCCCGTGGATCGCGGCCTTCTCGGCGGCGGAGATCTTCTCGCGCTGCACGGCCCGCTCGGTGGAGTGCTTGAGGTGCCCGAGGCCGCGCTCGACCCCGGCGGCGTCGACGTCCACCACCCTGACCTCGAGCCCGGTGCGCGCCAGCACCTCCACGATGCCCGCGCCCATGGTTCCGAAGCCGACGACTCCGACGGTGTTGATCTCGCGCGCCACTGCAGACCTCCCTGCGGGGTAGAGCGTGGGCTACCAATGAGTAACTTGCGGGCGACTATGCCACTCCTCGAGTTGCGGGCGGTCGTGAGCTTCGCCATCGGGATCGAAACAGTGATCGGTCCAGGGGCGCGGGTGGCGGGGTATCGGGCCTGATCAACCCGTGTGGGGTAGCGGCGGGGTTGCGCCATCCGGGTCCGGGGCGGGGCGGCTGGGGCGGGAGGCACGAGCTGTTGGGCGGGGCGGCGGGACGACCGGGAAGAGGTTGGGGCGAAGCGGCGGGAACGGCTGAGGCGAGGAGGCGGGAGAGACTGGGGTGAGGCGGCGGAAACGGCTGGGGCAAGGCGGCGGAAACGGCTGGGCAGAGGCTGGGGGCGAGGCAGCGGGAGAGGCTGAGGCGAGGAGGCGGGAGCGGGCACGAGTGGGAGCAAGCCCCGGTGCGGAGGCGCGAGAGGCTGGAGCGGGCACGGGTGGGCCCAAGCCCCGGTGCGGAGGCGGCAGGGCAAGACCGCGGCCTGCCCACCGCGCTCAAGGCGCACCAACGACCGACCGCGCCATGAGGCACCGCGCTTAGGCGACGGCACCGCCCGCAGCCCACCGCCCGCAGCCCGCATCCCGCAGCCCATCGCACAAGCCACGCCACGCCACGCCGCTCAAGGCACACCAGCCACCGGCTGCGCCGAGAACCCGCGAGCAGCTCGCCTCACCCCCGCGCGCCGCGGAGGCGTGGAGTCAGCGGGTCGCTAGTCGTCGAACCCCCTCTCCGCCAGCTCCTCGATCCGGCGCACCGCCTCCGCCGCGTCCTTGCCCGTGGCCACCACCGTGATGGACCTGCCGCCCGGCGCGCTCAGGCCCATCAGGGCCAGGACGCTGGCCGCGTTCGCCTCCTCGGAGCCGTAGCGGACGAGCACGTCGGCGTCCAGTTCGGCCACCGTGCGGGACAGCAGGGCGGCCGGGCGGGCGTGCAGGCCCACTTCGTTGGTCAGCGGGACCTCGGCCGTCACGGCGTCCGGCACCAGGTGCAGGGCCGGGCGGTCCGGGGCGGACACCGGGGTGTCGCCGGAGGCGCCCTCGGCCGCCGCGGCCACGGCGGCCAGGGCGGCTCCTCCCTGGGCCGCCACGGCCGCTGCCACGGCGCCTTCCACCAGGGGTGCGTCCACCACCTGGTAGCGGGACGGGTCGTCGGCCGACTCGACGGCCATGTCCGCCGTCATCTTCGCGCTGCCCAGGTCGTACAGGACGACCACGCCCGCGCCGGAGTCCGCGTCGGCCAGGGCTTCGACCACGGCGCCGTAGTCGGTGCCCAGGCCGCCCTCCTCCGTGCCGCCCACCGGGTGGACGGTGACGTCGGGGGCCATCTGGGCGGCCAGTTCCGCCACGCCGCCTGCCAGCAGTTCGCTGTGCGAGACGACCACCAGGCCAACCCTGCCGCGGTGCGAGGCCGCGGTCATGACTTCGCCGCCGTGTCCGCGAAGGCGCGCAACAGCAGGGCCGTCGAGCGGGAGCCCGGATCCAGATGGCCCGCGCTGCGCTCGCCCAGGTAGGACGCGCGGCCCTTGCGCGCCACCATCGGCACGGTCGACTCGGCGCCCTCGGCCGCGGCGTCGGCGGCCGCGGACAGCAGCGCGGACACCGAACCGGTCACCGAGGCCGCCGCAGCCACCGCCGGGGTCAGGGCGTCGACCATCGTCTTGTCGCCCACCGCCGCCTTGCCGCGGGCCACCACGCCGTCGAGCGCCGCCTGCAGGGCTCGGGCGACCGAGTCGGAGTCGAGCTCCGCCGCGTCGCCCAGCGCGGCCGCCGCGCGCAGGAAAGCCGTGCCGTACAACGGGCCCGCCGCGCCGCCGACCGTCGAGATCAGCGTGGTGGCGACCAGCTTCAGCACCTTGGCCGGCGTGTCCGGCTCGTCGGCGTCCAGCTTGGACACCACGGCGGTGAAGCCGCGCCGCAGGTTCTCGCCATGGTCGGCGTCACCGATCGCCTGGTCCAGGCGCACCAGCTCGTCGCGGTGCTCCTGCACGACGAGAGCGGCGGCGCGGATGGCCGCCGCGACGTCCGAGGCCGTGCACCCCACCTCAGACCCCCCACCGCAGAGCGGGCGTGTGCACCGGCGCGTCCCAGAGCGACAGCAGCTCGTCGTCCACCTTCAGCAGCGTGAGGCTCATGCCCTGCATCTCCAGACTGGTGATGTACGGGCCAACCAGCCGGCGTTCGACCGTGATCCCCCGGTCGGCCAGGAGCTGCTCGGCGATGCCGTGCGCCAGGTACAGCTCGATCAGCGGGGTGCCGCCCATCGAGTTCGTGAACAGCAGCACCCGGTCCCCCGAGGCGAACGGCAGGTCCTCCAGGACCGGGTCGAGCAGCGCCGCCACCATCTCCGAGGCCGACGACACGGGCACGCGGTGGCGGCCCGGCTCGCCGTGGATGCCGATGCCGATCTCCATCTCGTCGTCGGCCAGCGAGAACGACGGCTCGCCCACGTGCGGCACGGTGCACGAGGTCAGCGCCAGCCCCATCGACCGCACCGACGAGATCACCCGCAGGGCCAGCGCCTCGCACGCCGCCAGGTCGTCGCCGCGCTCGGCCGCCGCGCCCACGATCTTCTCCAGCAGTACGGTGCCGCCTACGCCACGACGGCCCGCCGTGTAGAGCGAGTCCTTCACCGCCACGTCGTCGTCGATCACGACGCTGCGCACCTCGGACTCCGCCAGCTCGGCGGCCATCTCGAAGTTCAGCACGTCGCCGGTGTAGTTCTTCACGATCAGCAGCGCGCCCGCGCCGCCGTCGGTCTTCACCACCGCGTCGAGCACCTGGTCCGACGTCGGCGAGGTGAACACCGGGCCGGGACAGGCCGCGTCGAGCATGCCGCGCCCGACGAACCCGCCGTGCAACGGCTCGTGGCCCGCGCCCCCTCCCGAGATGATCGCGACCTTGCCCCGCACCGGGGCGTCCGCGCGCACCACGACCGCCGGGTCGTAGTGCACCGACAACAGGTCGGAATGGGCTGCCTGCATCCCCCGCAGCGCGTCCTGCACCACGGTTTCCGGATCATTGATGATCTTCTTCATCGAACAGCCCTTCCGAGAGGCGGTGACCGTGTTCCTTCTTACTCCGGGGGTCTGACACTCGGAACAGGCAAAGGACCCGGCTACCGTTAGCCTGCCCTAAGAAATGCAGGTCAACATCACTGCGAGTAGCGGAGGAACCACGTCGTGCCCAAGAGAGCAGCGCTGCTGGTCGCTGTCGCCCTGACCCTCACCGCCTGCACCCCGAGCAGCCCGGAAGCACCGGCGGTCGCCCAGGGAGGAGAGGACTTCGGCAAGGCGACGCAGCTCAGCAACGGCTTCGGCACGACCGCGAAACCGGGCGAGTTCCCCCGCACGGTCAAGCACGCGATGGGTGAGACCACGATCGAGAAGAAACCCGAACGGGTGATCGTGCTCGACACGGGTGAACTCGACAACGTCGTGGCGCTCGGCATCAAGCCCGTCGGCATCGCCTACACCGACGGCTCCCCCACCATGCCGTCCTACATCGGCGACAAGGGCGGCAAGCCGGAGAACGTCGGCACGATCAACAACCTCAACCTCGAGGCGATCACCAAGCTGGACCCGGACCTGATCCTGGGCTCGCAGCTGCGCGCGGAAGCCCTCTACCCGAAGCTCTCGGCGATCGCGCCGACCGTCTTCTCGGTGCGCCCCGGCTACGTGTGGAAGGAGAACTTCCTGCTCAACGCCGCCGCGCTCGACCGCCAGGCGGACGCCGCGAAGATGCTCGAGGACTACACGAACAAGGCCGTCGCGGTCGGCACCGCCATCGAGACGAAGCTCGGCGTGCGCCCCACGGTCACGGCGCTGCGCTTCATGCCCGGCCGCATCCGCCTGTACGCCAAGAAGTCGTTCATCGGCACGATCCTCATCGACGCGAAGATCCCCCAGCCGACGCCGTCGCAGGTCGACGACCTGGCCGCCGAGGTCAGCGCGGAGGAGATCGGCAAGGCCGACGCCGACTTCGTCGTCTACTCCTCCTACGGCGACGCCGCCAAGACCGCGCAGGGCTCGGTGCTCGGCGGTCCGCTGTGGAGCGGCCTCAACGCCGTCAAGGGCGGCAAGGCCAAGCCCGTGGCCGACGAGACGTACTTCCTCGGCCTCGGCGTGCTCGCCGCCGACGTGGTCCTGGACGACCTGCGCAAGCAGCTCGGAGCCTGACCGCCGCCCGCGCGGGTGCTCCTACCGGCCGAAGAGCACCCGCGCGAGGCGCAGCATCTGCCTGCCCGCGATGGACGACCGGTCGAACGTCGCCATGTTGATCAGCGACGAGAACTTCAGCTTCGTCGTCGCCTTGGCGTAGGCGAACTCGCGCAGCCCGTCCTCGCCGTGGATGCGCCCGAACCCGGAGTCGCCGACCCCGCCGAACGGCAGCCCGGGGATCGCCGCGTAGGTCAGCACGGAGTTGATCGACACCATCCCGACGCGCAGTTCGCGCGCCAGCTCCTCGCCGCGCGACTTCGAGAACACGGCGGCACCCAGCCCGTACTTCGACCGGTTCGCGAGCCGCACGCCCTCCATCGCGTTCGGCACCCGGTTGATCACCACGGTAGGCCCGAAGGTCTCCTCGGTGATCGCGAGCGAGTCCTCCGGCACGTCCGCGAGCACGACCGGCTCGACGTACGGCGGCCTGATCGAGTCCGCACCGCCCACGAGCGCCTTGCCGCCGCGGTCCAGGGCGTCCCGCACGTGCTCGCGGATGATCTCCACCTGCGACGGCATGGTGATCGGCCCGAGGTTCGCGTTCGGCTCACCGCCCGGCTTGAGCTTGCGGGCCCGCTTCACGACGATCTCGACGAACTCGTCCGCGACCTCCTCGGCCACGTAGATCCGCTCGACGCCCGCGCACGTCTGGCCGGCGTTCGACACCGCGCCCCAGATCGCGGCCTCGGCGGCGGCGGTCAGGTCGGCGTCCGAGTCGACGATCAGCGCGTCCTTGCCGCCGCACTCGACCAGCACCGGCGTCAGCGTCGACGCGGCGGCGGCCATGACCTTCTTGCCGGTGCGCGTGGAGCCGGTGAACGCGATCTTGTCGACACCGGCCGCGCACAGCGCCGCACCGGTCTCGCCGAAGCCCGTGACGACCTGGAACACCGGGTGCTCCGGCACCACCTCGGTGAACGTCGAGGCGAGGAACGTGCCCACGCCCGGCGTGAACTCCGACGGCTTGAACACCACGGCGTTGCCCGCGGCCAGCGCGTACGAGATCGACCCCATCGGCGTGTGCGCGGGGTAGTTCCACGGGCCGATGACGCCGACGACGCCCAACGGCAGGTACTCGAGCGACGCGCCGTGGTTGAACATCAGCATGCCGGAGGAGACACGGCGCTTGCCCAGCACACGGCCCGCGTGCCGCGAGGCCCAGTGCAGGTGGTCCATCACCAGCGCGATCTCGACGCGGGAGTCGTCGGCGGGCTTGCCGGTCTCCGAGCTGATCAGCGAGACGAACTCGTCGGCGCGCTGCGAGAGGATCTTGCGCCACGCGTCGAGCTTGGTCTTGCGCCCCTCGAACCCCAGACCAGCCCACCACGCGGCGGCCTCGCGCGCCGACGCCACGGCGTCCTCGACCTCGGCCGCGGTGTGGATCGGGTGGTGCGCGACGACCTCGCCCGTGCGCGGGTCCAGTGATGCGAACCGCCGCTGCTCGCCATCGGCCGACAGCGCGCTGTCCGAAGCGGTCTGCGTCATGGGGCCCTCCAGGTACTCGCCAGTAACCTCGACCCTAACGCGTACCGGACCAACTTTCAGCCCCCGCCCGGCTCCGCGCGCTCAGGCGGCGGGCAGGCTCGGCAGGACCGCCTTCGCGAACGTCTGGGTCGCCTGGCAGCGGTCGAAGTCCTTGTCCTTCGAGCCCGACACGGTGAACTCCACGATCTCGCCGGCGTCGCTCGAGTCCTTGGTGCGCACGACGACCAGCTCGCAGCTCGGGTACGAGGTGTCCTTGAACGCCTGGTAGGCCTTCAGGCCGCCCCCGAGGTCGACCTCGACGGACTTCGAGTCGAACTTGCCGTCCTTGGGGATGCGGGCCGTCTTGATGTCGAGCTGCATCTGGGCGCTCTGGCCCGACCACGAGCACTGGTGCAGGCCGAACGGCAGGGCGCGCGGCGAGGCGCCGAGCACGGGCGCGAGCGTCGCCTTGTCCACGATCGCGCACGGGTCGACCTCGACCGGCGAGCCCTTGCTCGGGCTGTACTTCTGCGGGTTGCCCTTGAGCTTGCGGACCGCGCCCTCGAGCACTTTGCGGGCGGGGTCGCACGGCTCGGCGGCCTCGCTGCCCGACCCGGTCGTGACCTGGATCCGCACGGCCTGCGCCGGGCTCTCCTGCGTCACGACCGTGACGAAGCACGACGAGCTCAGCTTCTGCTCGCCGCTCTTGAGCCCCGCGAGCGTCTTGGTCGCGTTCTTCACGTCGGTGGCCGTGAGCGTGTAGCCGATGTCCAGCGTGATCCCGAGCGACTTGCCGGCCTTGTCCTTCATGAAGTTGGAGCAGCGCGTGTAGTTGCTGCTCGTGTACCGCGACGGCGTGCCGACCGTCTCCAGCAGGTCCTTCTCGATCACCGCACACGGGTTGACCAGCCGCAACCGCTCCGACGCGAATGCCGGGTCGACCGGTTTGCCCGCCTGCGCGGACTGCTTGGTCGTCGTCGACGGGTCGGTCGGGTTCGTCTCGACACCCGCCTGCACGGTGCGGCGGGGCGAGTTGGTCTTGGCAAGACCCGGCCCGGTGGTGCAGCCGGCCATCAGCAACGCGGCGGCGGCGACCACGGCGGTGGCGCGAAAACTAGGCACGACGTGCACGGTAGCGACCTTTCCGCGCGTTCGTGGGCGGTACCCCGAGTTGGCCCGTGGCACATGTCACGGACCGCTACGGGAACGATTCAGAAGATCGACGCGATGTAAGTGGTGAAGACCCCGAAACGAAGGAGAACCGTGCGAAACCGAATTCGCCGCGCCGTCAGCTGGCTCGACGCGTGGACGATCGAGGCCTTCAACCCCGTTCACCCCGGCCGACCCCGCTCATAGCTCCTTGAGCGGCTGCTTCTCGGTGTCCGCGAACTGGGGCCGCAGCAGCGCCCAGGCGGCGAAGACCGCCGCCAGCACGGCCATCGCGACACCGGCCCACAGGTTGATGTTGACCCCCTCGGCCTTCTTGAGGTCCTCGTCGGTCGTGAAGCCGAGACCGATGACGACCAGCACGATGCCGTAAAGGCCGAAGAGGAAAGCGATGATCAGTCGCAGGTCGAACAACCTCATGGCGGCCTCCCTCAGGCGAAGATGAAGTAGAGAACGGTGGTCAGCGCGAGCACGCCGCCGCCGAGCAGGGCGGGCGAGCGGTACCAGCCGGCGTCCTCACCGGTGGTGCCGTGCGCCCTGTCCTCCTTGGGCGTGAGGCTGTAGACCAGCCCGACGAGCTCGCTGTCCGGCTTCGGCCGCGTGACCATCGTGACCGCGGCGCTCACCACGATGTCGACGACGAACGCGAGTCCGGCGCCCAGGAAGCTCGCGCCCTGGCCGGGCAGCTTCAGCAGCTCGATGCCGAACGACGGCTCCGAGATCGCGTAGATGAAGATCGCGGTGAAGGTGCCCGCGAGCAGACCGACCCAGCCGGCGGTCGGCGTCATCCGCTTCCAGAACATGCCCAGGATGAACGTCGCGAACAGCGGCGCGTTGAAGAACGAGAACAGCGCCTGGATGTAGTCCATGATGTTGGACCCGCCGAGCGCCGCCGCGATGAACGCCGTGCCGATCGCGAGGATGCACGCGCCGACCGTCGCGAGACGACCGATGCGCAGGTAGTACTCGTCCGGCCGGTCCTTCTTCACGTAGTCCTGCCACAGGTCGTACGTGAAGACCGTGTTGAACGAGCTGACGTTCGCGGCGACACCGGCCATGAAGCTCGCCAGCAGACCCGTGATCGCGATGCCGAGGATGCCGTTGGGCAGCAGGTCGCGCATGAGCAGCGGCAGCACGTTGTTGAACACGACGCCGCTGCTGTCGTCACCGGCCTTGAGCTGCGCCATCTCCGGCACGACCACCGCGGCGATGATGCCGGGGATGATGATGATCGCCGGGATCAGCGCCTTCGGGTACGCGCCGATGATCGGCGTGCGCTTGGCGGCCGACATCGACTTGGCGCTCATCGCGCGCTGCACCTCGGCGAAGTTCGTCGTCCAGTAGCCGAACGACAGCACGAACCCGAGACCGAACACGAGTCCGATGACACTCCACACCGGGTTGTCGATGCCGGTGAGCTCCGTGGCGGGCCACGCGCTGAGCTGCTCCTGGTCGGTGACCTTCTCGACCAGGCCCTGCCAGCCGCCGACCTTGATGAGGCCGATGATCGTCAACGGCGCCAGCGCGGCGACGATGACGAAGAACTGCAGCACCTCGTTGTAGATGGCGGCGGACAGGCCGCCCAGCGTCGTGTACGCGAGCACCACGAGCGCCGCGACGCAGATCGACACGGGCAGCGGCCACCCGAGCAGCGCCTCGACGATCACCGCGAGGGCGAACAGGTTGATGCCCGCGATCAGCACCTGCGCGACGGCGAAGCTGATGGCGTTGACGAGGTGGGCCGGCTTGCCGAACCGGCGGCGCATGAACTCGGGAACGCTGCGCACTTTCGAGCCGTAGTAGAACGGCATCATCACCAGACCGAGGAACACCATCGCGGGGATGGCGCCGATCCAGTAGTAGTGCACGGTCGCCATGCCGTACTGCGCGCCGTTGGCCGTCATGCCCATGAGCTCGAGCGCACCGAGGTTCGCGGAGATGAACGCGAGACCGGTGACCCACGCCGGCAGCGACCGCCCGGACAGCAGGAAGTCGAGGCTGGACGAGACGGATCGTCGCGCCATCACGCCGATGCCCAGCACCACCACGAAGTAGAGGGCGAGCAACGCGTAGTCGATCGGCCCAGCGTCCAGTTTCAGGTCCGCCTCGGCCAACACCGACACCGACACCGTCCACCTCCCAAGTTCCAACAAGGTCAAACATCAACGACCGGAGGGGACAGCACTCCAGGTGCGCGACGTCTTACCCCGCGTAGGGGCACACCAAACCACGAGGTGATCCACAACGCTCGCCGAAAGCCGGATGGACCAACAGAACCGGACAAAACGCAACGAGCCCCGCACCGGGGAGG
>NZ_JBHXCW010000073.1:0-33021 GCF_042725365.1 Lentzea sp. NPDC060358
GCTACCAGGTGACCGGCAGCTGGTGGAGGCCGTAGATGGCGGCGTCGTGCTTGAACGGGAGCTCGCCGACCCCGGTGGCCAGCGCGAGCGAGGGGACGCGCCGGAACAGGGTGTCGAAGACGATCTGCAGCTCCAGCCGGGCGAGGTTCTGACCGAGGCACTGGTGCGGGCCGAACCCGAACGCGAGGTGGTGGCGCGCGCCGCGTTCGACGTCCAGCCGGTCCGCGTCCGGGAACACCCGCGGGTCGCGGTTGGCCGACAACCCCAGGGCCAGCACGCCCTCACCCGCCCTGATGAGCTGCCCGCCGACCTCCACGTCCTCGACGCACAGCCGCGCGGTGCCCGCGTCGACGATCGTGAAGTACCGCAACACCTCCTCGACCGCGCCCAGCGTCTTGCCGGGATCGTTCCCGATGATCCCGAGCTGGTCGGGGTTGTCCAGGAACGCGACGGTGGCCAGCGAGATCATGTTGGCCGTCGTCTCGTGGCCCGCGACCAGCAGCAGGAACCCCATCGCGGCGAGGGAGGACCGCCGGTAGGTGCCCGCCTCGCGGAGCTTGACGACCTGCCGGCCGAGCAGGTCGTCCGGCAGGTCCCGCTCCTTCTCCGCGACGAGGTCGTGCAGGTAGCCCTGCAGGGCGACGACCGCCGCCTGCCGGTCCTGCGGGGAGGTCGTGCGGCTGATCAGCCTGGAGGTGTTGTCCTGGAAGAACGCGTGGTCGGCGTAGGGCACGCCGAGCAGTTCGCAGATCACCAGCGACGGCACCGGCAGCGCCACCGCCTCGACCAGGTCCGCGGGTTTCGGCCCGGCCAGCAGCGCGTCGACGCGGTCGTCGACGATCTCCTGGATCCGCGGCCTCAGCGCCTCCATCCGGCGCACGGTGAACTCGCCGAGCACCGCCTTGCGCGCCGGTCCGTGCTCCGGCGCGTCCATCTCGATCAGCGTGCGTTCGCGCTCCGGCTGCCGGGTGGACGCCTCTCCCGCGACCAGGGCGGGAAAGCGCGGGTGCTGCCGGTCGGCGCTGAAGCGGCGGTCGTTCAGCACCGTCCGCACGTCCTCGTGGCGGCTGACCGCCCAGGCCCACCCGCCGCCGGGCAACCGGACCCGCGTGACCGGGTCCTCCTCGCGGATCCGCGCGTACTCCGGCGGTGGCGAGAACGGGCACGTGCGGGCGAGCGGGAACTCGTGCTGCCGAGCTGAGGTCATGACTTCCTTCCGGCGCGACGCGTGTCGTCGCGCGAAGCGCCACCTCGCGGCGGTACGCTCAACTGGAGATTGTCTCCACTTCCGAAAATATGGAGATGATCTCCGCTTGTCAACGAGGAGGGACCCGATGTTCGACGGCAAGCCGCTGCGCGCCGACGCCCGGCGCAACCGCGAGGCCCTGCTCGCCGCCGCCCGCAGGACGTTCGACGACGGCGGGTTCTTCGACCTCCGGTTCGACGACTTCGCCCGCCTCGCGGGAGTCGGCGCGGGGACGCTGTACCGCCACTTCCCCACCCGTGAGGCCCTGGCCGAGGCGGTCTACCACGAGGAGGTGGCCACGCTCTGCGCCCGCGCCCACCACCTGCGCGCCACGCTGCCCGCCGGCGAGGCCCTGGCCACCTTCCTGCGCGACCTGGCCAGCCACATGAAGACCCACGAGGGCCTCGCCCGCACGCTGGCCACGATCATGGCGACCCGGTCGGACGTGCTCGCCGAAGGCGGCCTGGCCGTGGAACAGGCCGTCGGCGAACTGGTGGAGGCCGCCGCGGAGGAGGGCTCCATCCGCTCCGACGTGCACGCCGGTGCGGTGATGATGGTGCTGCACGGCATCGGCGCCGCACACAGCCGGCCCGGCTGGCGGACCGAGGTCGACGACGTCATCACCCTGGTGCTGGACGGCCTGCGCCGCTCGTGAGGAGCTCGTCCTCGACGAAGGCGGGCTTCGCGAGCGTGACGGCCGGAACGGCCGTCAGGAGGATGACCGCGAGCAGGAACAGCAACGGCAGCGTCCACCCGCCGCTCACGTCGCGCAGCAGCCCGACGAGAAGGGGCCCGAGCGCGCCGAGCGCGTAGGCGATCCCCTGGGCGAACCCGCTCAGCGCGACGGTGCCGCCGTGCGTGCGGGTGCGGTCGTTGATGAGCACGAGGCAGATCGGGAACAGGATCGACCCGGACCCGATGAGCAGCACCCAGACCAGCGTGAGCGTGGCCGGCGCGAGGAGCAGCCCGAGGTAGCCGAGCACGAAGCAGGCGGTGCCGACGGCGATCAGCCGGCCGACGTTGCGCACCCGCGCGACGACCAGCGGCACGACGAGCGCACCGGGCACGCTGATGAGGCCGGTGACGGCGAGCAGCACACCGGCTTCGGTCGGCGTGCTGCCGGCGATGTCGCCGAGGATCTCGGGCAGCCACGCGAAAGCCGCGTAGGTGCAGATGGTGCTGGTCGAGAACAGCACGGTGACCGACACCGCCACCCGCGACCGCCACAGCCCCGTGACGACGGCGGAGGGCCGGGACTCGACGGTCGCGGTGGTTCTCGGATTCCGGGCGAGGACGACGATCCACGGGACGAGAGCGACCACCGAATTCACCGCCCACATGCCGAGCGAGATGCGCCAGCCCACCTGTTCGGCCACCGGTGCGACGACCGCGGCGGGCACGGCCGTGCTCACACCCACGATGCAGCCGTACACGGCGGTCAGCAGCGCAATGCGGTCGGGGAAGTACCGCCGCACGACCGGCGGCAGCAGCACGTTGCCGATGCCGGTCCCGGCGAGCGCGACGACACTGCCGGCAAGCAGCACCCCGAAGCCCGGGGCGAACGCGCGCACGAGATGCCCGGCCGTGAGCAGGAGCAGCGCCAGCACGATGCCGCCGCCGAGGCCAAGGCGGCGGGCGACGTACGGGGCGATGAACCCGAACACGGCCAGCAGGACCGGCGGCAACGTGCCGAGCAGTCCGACGCCGATGTTCGAGATCGGGATGTCCACCCGGATGTCACCGAGGATCGGCGAGACGGCGGCGACCGCCTGACGCAGGGTGAGTGCCAGCAGCGCGATGCCGAGCAGGGCGGCCACGCGTCCCGCCCACAGAGGAGGCTGGCTGCGCTCCATTCCCCCGACTCTAGTGGAGTCGGACGGAGTGCTCTTCGTCATGGAACGCGACGTCGAACGCTTCAGAAGTCCGTGATCGAAGGGGGATCGTCTCGCCGGGAAAGATCGATGTCGACGCGCCCCGAGGTCCACGCGGCGACAGCGGCCTTGACCTCGCGCCATTGCTGGTCGCTCAACAGTCGCGAGTCCACCAGGTGCATACGCTTGGGAGACTTCGTGCTCGCCCACAGAGCGGGTACGGAGTCGAAGGTGCCGACCGTGAATTCCGCGTCGACGAGGTCGTTCCACGCCACTGTCTTGGGATCCACCCAGGTACTGCCTTGTTTCCGGTAGACGCTCAGCCCGGTGGCGTTCGCCGTCACCCGCACCCGGTCGCTGATCACTTCGACGTCCACGGGAGGCGGAGGCACCTTGGCGGGGCTTGGTCGCCGTACCACCTGCGCAGGCTGCACCGGTGGCGGAATGTCCGCAGCTTTTCCTTCTTTTGTGCGCTTCCTGGTTACCAGGACACCCGACAGCGCGATTCCGACTACGGCAACCAGTACCCACAGGAGCGTCACGCTCTTCAGCATTGTCTTGCGGTGCGAGGTTGGAGTCGTTCCAGGGGCCTGAACACCCGGATAGCGCACTAATGGTCAGTCGAATGTCTGATTGCGCGGATCAACGAGCGCACAAGCCGCAGGCTTGGGCTGCCCCACCGACTTCGTTCAGTGCGAAGGTTTCGAGCTCGGCCCGGGAACCGCACACCTTGAGGTATTCCGCGGTCCACTGGCGGCCTCGCGCGGGGGTGCCGGTGATGGTGCGGCAGGTCGCCCGGTGCAGGACCAGGTAGGACGGCCGCGGGGTGCGTTCGGTGTTCAGCACGTACAGGTCCGGATGTGCCGCCAGCCAGCGCTGGTAACCGGCGTCGTCGTTCGAGAACCTCTGCATCCGACCATCATGCTCCGCCACCGGCGTCGGCGCTGCCGTTCCACAGCAGGTAGAACGTGGACCGGGGAACAGGTGAGAGGCCGGGTCCGGCCAGGTCGAGAGGCTGGTCCGTGAGTCCGCCCGCGTCGTCCTCCAGCAGCCGCCACCAGTAGCGGTGAGTGCCGGACGAGTCCATCACTATCTGCTTGACCGCCACGGTCTCGTCGCCGACGGCGACGGTCTCCCACAGCCAGCGGCTTCCCTCATCGACCAGGCCCTCGTGGTCCACGTACTCGTAGTGCTGACGGGGCTGCGAACTCTCGTCCAGCGCCCGGTACCGCGCCACGCTCGCGCGGAACGCAGCCTCGGTCTCCTGGGGCCAGCTTCGTTGCGCTGCCAGCCGCCTGTGGTGAGCTTCGACCTCTGGTGGAAAGTCCGTCACGTGTGGAGTACGCCGACGCACGGGCCGAACCCGCCGCACCGGTGCCGTTCGGCGCGAGGGTGTGTACTGACAGGTGACTGCCTGCGCCGGGCCCGGCCAGCGATGCTCGTCCCATGACGACAAACAGCGTTCCGATCACCGTCTTCGCCCGCACCACCACCAGCCCCGCCCACACCCACCGGGTCATCGTTCCCGTCGACCTCGCCGCGGTGTTCCAGCCCTGGGGGCCCTTCCCCGGCGTGGCCGAGGTGCGCGGCCAGACCGGTCCCTGGGACGAGCCCGGGACCTCGCGCCAGACCTGGTTCACCGACGGCTCGAAGGCCGATGAGCGGCTCACCGAGGTCGTCGACGGGTACGGGTTCGCCTACGAGCTGAGCGGGTTCACCAACGTGCTGGCCCGGCTGGTGTCCGGGGTGCGCGGCGAGTGGTCGTTCCTGCCCGACGGGGACGGCACGTCGGTCCGGTGGACCTACGAATTCCGGCCGTTGCCGGGGCGGCGGTGGATCGTGGCCGGGCCGTTCAAACCGCTGTGGGCGCGGTACATGCGGGCCGCGCTCGCCCGGATGGTCACCGTGGTGCAGGGCGCTCCCGGTGCGATCATGCAGGGGTGAGCGACTTGGGTTTCGGTGCTTTGGTGCGCGGGTGGCGGGATCGGCTCGACCCCGCCGACGCCGGCTACGCGCGGTCCGGGCGGCGGCGGGCTCCCGGGCTGCGGCGGGAGGAGCTCGCCGAGCTGGCGGGGTTGTCCCTCGAGTACGTCCTGCGGCTGGAGCAGGGGCGGGCGACCAAACCCCTCCGCCCAGGTGGTGTCGGCCCTCACCCGTGCGCTGCGGTTGTCCCCCGCCGAACGGGACCAGCTCTTCCGGGCCGCCGGTCTGCTGGCGCCGCGTGACCGCACCGTCGGGACGCACGTGCCGCACAGCATCCGGCGGCTGGCCGACCGGCTCGGCGATCTTCCGATCGGGGTGTTCTCCGCCGACTGGAGTCTGTTGTGGTGGAACGACACGTGGACGGCGCTGCACGGTGATCCGTCCGCGCTGCCGGTGGCCGAGCGCAACCTCGCCCGTGCCCTCTTCGGCACGGGCGAGGGTCGCCGGCACCTGCGGCCGGTCACGTCCACGGCCGGGCCGTACGCGTTCGA
This sequence comes from Lentzea sp. NPDC060358, assembly GCF_042725365.1. Taxonomy (NCBI): domain Bacteria; kingdom Bacillati; phylum Actinomycetota; class Actinomycetes; order Pseudonocardiales; family Pseudonocardiaceae; genus Lentzea; species Lentzea sp. NPDC060358. The sequence goes on from NZ_JBHXCW010000073.1 coordinate 5,592, forward strand.
GACCGCGATCGTCGCCGACCTGCGGGAGACCGTGTCGCGGTATCCGGCCGACGCGGAACTGGCGGCGCTCGTGGCCGGGTTGCGCGCCGCCTCGCCCTTCTTCGGCGAGCTGTGGACGGTGGCGAGCATCGAGCAGCTCACCGGTGACGTCAAGACGATCGGCCATCCCGAGCTGGGTGACGTCACGCTCGACTGCGACGTGCTGACGGTGCCGGGGGTCGACCTGCGCATCGTCACCTACACGGCGGCCCAGGGCACCACGGGCGCCGAGCAGCTCGAACTGCTGCGCGCGTCCCGGCTCAGCGACGCCCGTTAGCGGTACCAGGCGCGGACGCCCAGCTTTCCCGTGGTGCCGAAGTCGAGGTGGATGTTCCCGAGCGGCGGCAGGGCGACCAGCGGTTGCCGGGTGGCACCGGGGGAGGTCGCCAGTTCGACGTGGTCGGCGACCTGGGACGGGTCCAGCGTCGTCTTCCAGTTGTGCCACACGAACTCCGTGGCGGCCGTCTCCCCCGGCAGCACGGTGATCGGTTGCGGCGGGTCGCTGAAGCCGGGCATGATCGACACGCCACGAGCTCCGTCGACGACCTCGACGTCGAGCGGCAGGTAGTCCCGGTCGAACAGGCTCACCTGCGGATAGCCGTTGAGCTGCAACGGTTCCGCACCGCAGTTGGTGACCTCGACGGACAACACGCGCAACCCCGTGGCAGCCTCGCCGTGGTCCGAGGTGAACCGCACTCCGGCGGCGCAGTCCGGGTCCTCCGCCGCCTGCACGGCCGGTGTGCTCGCGAGCGCGCCGGCCAGAACCGCTGTCACTGCAAGGAACTTGCCCCCATGTCTCATGCCGTCGAGCATGCCACCGGTCGAGCGGTTCGGGGTGAAACCTTCACAAGACCTCCACGAGGACACCGAGTCCACTGTGGAGTCCCTTCCCCGCCTCAGAACGTGATCGTGCAGTTCACGACGCTGTACTTGTCCGCCACCACGTCGCGCCACTCGCGGTTCCACGTGCCGCCGGCTTTCGCGCAGATGCCCGGCGCCTTGGCCCGCGCGTCGTCCTCGTCATCGATGACACCGCCGGCGTCGATGTCCAGCACGCGCTCGGTGGTGGGCTCGAACACGAACGCGCACGTCACCATGCTGTACTCGCCCTCGGTCTGCCCCGGGGTGAACCACGCGACGTTGAACTTGCCGCCCACCTGCTCGCAGATGGCCGGTCCCTTCTGCTGCGCCTCGTCGTTGCCGAACAGCGGGCCGCCGGCGGGGATCGTCAGCACGCGGGTCGTCGTCTGCACAGCCGGTTTCGGCGCGCTGGAGGTCGTGGTCGTGGTGACGACGGGCTGCGAGGGGCTCGGCTTCGGGGAGCTGGACGACGTGGAGGCGGTCGACGACGTCGACTTCACGTACGGGTACACGATGACGCCCGCCGCGGCCAGGGCGATCAGGACGAGGGCCGTGAGCACCCAGCCGCGCCACCGGCCGGGCGGCCGGGCCGGGGCCGCCGGAGGCCGGGGCGGCGGGAACTGGGCGTGGTCCGGCATCACGCTTGTGCGGCGCGGACCGGTCGTCGAGGCGTCCGATCGTTGCAACCTCATAGTCGCTTCGGCGTCCGGAGCGCTGATCTGAACGGACGGACGCGGTTCGGTCACGGCGGTCCGGGCGGCCGTGGCCAGCGCGCCGGCGGTCGGGAAGCGGTGCTGGGGGTCCTTGGCCAGCGCGCGGGTGACCACGACGTCGAGTCCCGGCGGGAGGCCGGGCCGCAGGGCGCTGGGGCGCGGCGGCGGGGTCTGGAGGTGGGCGAACATGATCGCCATGTTGTTCTCGAGCGGGAACGGCATCTGCCCGGTGAGCAGCTCGTGGAGCACGCACCCGAGGGCGTAGACGTCCACCGGCTTCTGGAAGGCGTCCCCGGTCGGAACGGGTTGCAGCCGCTCGGGCGCGGTGTAGGCGGGGCTGCCGAGCGCGGCGTCGCCGGTGGTGGTCTCGAGCGAGTTGTGGGCGATGCCGAAGTCGATGAGGTAGGCGAACTCGTCGGCGCCCGCGCCGAGCACGATCACGTTGGAGGGCTTGACGTCGCGGTGGATCAGGTTCTCGGCGTGCGCGGCGTCGAGCGCGGACCCGATCTGCCCGACGATGTGCACCGCGCGGGCCGGGTCGAGCGGCCCCTCCCGGCGCAGGAGGGTGCCGAGGTCGGCGCCGTCGACCAGCCGCATGTCGATGAACAGCTGGCCGTTGATCTCGCCGAAGTCGTGGATCGGGATGATGTGCGGCTCGCGCAGGCGGGCCACCACCCGGGACTCGCGCCGGAACCGCGCCTGGTAGCCCATGTCGGAGGCCAGGCCCGCCGGCAGGATCTTCAGGGCGACGGTGCGCTCCCTGACCGTGTCGTAGGCGCGGTAGACCTCGCCCATGCCGCCGCGGCCCAGCAGCGACTCCAGGCGGTACGGACCGAACTCCCGGGTCGCCGAAGAAGAACTACCAGGATCGATCACTTCGTCGCAGACCCTTCGCGTGTCCCCAGAACGGGGAGCGGTTCCACGGTCACCGTACCAGTCGGACGAACGCGCACAGCGGTGCGCCAGAGGAGGAAACTGGCCTGGCGGGTCTCGATTTCCTCAGAGACCGAGACGCTGCTGTTCCGCCTTCACGACCTGCTGCTCCACCGACATCGCCGAGTCCAGCGCGCTCGCGTGCGAGTGCTTCGTGTCGCTCTCGCGGGCGTAGTGGTCGAACAGCAGGGTCTTGTGGTAGCGAATCTCCTGCACCCGCGCGTCCACGCTGTCCTTGACCAGCAGCCGGTGCACGTGGACCTTGCGGACCTGGCCCATCCGGTGGCACCGGGCGATCGCCTGGTCCTCGGTGCTGGGCTTCCACTGCGGCTCGGTGATGATCACCACGGAGGCCGCCTGGATGTTGAGGCCCACGCCGCCCGCCTCGATCTGGGCCAGCAGCACCGCGTGGCCCTCGCGGGCGGTGAACGCGTCCACCATCTCCTGCCGGCCCTGCGCGGACGTCGCGCCGGTCAGCGGGCCGAAGACCTCGGTGCCGGAGACCTCGGCCCCGGTGACCCCGGTCTGGGCCGCCACCGCGTCGAGCACGTCGTGGAAGTAGGAGAACACCACGACCTTCCAGCCGTTGTCCCTCGACTCCTCGACGATCTCCAGCAGGCGCGCCAGCTTCGCCGAGCCCTGCGCCGTGGCCGGGGTGTAGGCCGCGCGGCGCATCGCCATCAGGTTCCCCGCGCGCACGGCGTCGAGGTAGGCGCCCCGGTCCTGCTTGCCGAACTCGACCCAGTCCTCCACCTCGAGCAGCTCCGGCAGCTCCCCCAGCACGTCCTCCTGGTTGCGCCGCAGGTACACCGGCGCGACGACGCGGCGGAACGCCTTCGCCCCCACCACGGCGTCGATCGAGCCCGTGCGGGCCGCCACGCCGGGCTGGAGGTAGGCGACCAGGTTGCGGAACTCCTCGACGCGGTTCTCCATCGGCGTGCCGGTGAGCAGCACCGCCCGTTCCGCGCGCTGCACGACCCCGTTCACGGCCCGGGAGCGCTGCGTGTCCGGGTTCTTCACGTAGTGCGCCTCGTCGACCACGACCAGCGTCGGGCGGAACTTCTTGGGCAGCACCAGTTTCGGCAGCGTGCCGAACGTGGTCACGCCGACGCCGCCCTGCGCCAGCCACTCCCCGACCGCGCCGTCGCGGCCGGCACCGTGCAGGCGGTGCGGCACGAGGTCGCTGTGCCGGGCGATCTCGTTGACCCAGTTGACGACGACGCTCGCCGGGCAGATCACCAGGAACCCGCGCCGGCCCTGCGCGGCGAGGCTCGCCATCACCGCGATGGCCTCGATCGTCTTGCCCAGCCCCATCTCGTCGCCGATGATCACGCGTTTGCGGGCGAGCGCGAACTTGGCCCCGAACACCTGGTAGCCGCGCAGCGACACCTTCAGCCGGCTGGTGTCGAGCGTGGTCGCGTCGACCTCGTGCTCGATGTCGGCGGGGACGAACCCCTTGGCGGCACTGCGATCCGGCGCCGCCCCGGTACCGGAGAGGTCGGCCAGCAGCGTGTTGTAGGCGGCCGCGTCGAGCTCGTAGTCGCGCCACAGGGCGCGGTGGTCGAGGTCCGGCACGCGCAGCTGCGTGCCGACCGCGCGCAACGCCGCCACGTCGCGGCTGGCCAGCAGGCTCTCGAGCCGGCCGAGCGAGTCGAGGGCCGACCGGCGCTTGCGCGGTGAGGAGAAGAACATCCGCAGCCGGCTCCAGGCGCGGGTGGCGGCGCGCACGTCGGCGTCGACCCGGCCCAGCACGTCCCCGATCGCCTCGCCGAGCGGGCCGACGAGCTGGTTCGCCCTGCGCAGCTTGGACATCAGCTGCAGCAGCTCGGTCTGGCCGTGGTCGGCGCGGTCCGGGTTCAGCCGGACGGTCGTGTCGCGCGCGACGCCCTCGGCGAGGGCCCGCGCGGCCCGCACGATCTGCTCGGCCGACTGCCTCCCGACGCCGGGGACGCCGTCGAGCTGCTCCGGGCGCGCCCGCGCGACGTCCGCGACCGTGCGGTACCCGGCGTCCTTCAGCGTGCTGAGCCGCAGGTTCGCCGTGGTGTCGCGGAGCTTGTCCACCGGCATGGCCGCGAGCCGCTCCGCCACCAGCGCGCGCAGCACCGCCTGGAACTGCTCGGTGGCGAGCGCCAGCAGCCGCCCGGGTTCGGCGCGCACACCGGCGGCTTCGGCGCGGAACGCCTCCGCGGCGGCCAGCAGTGCGCGAGCAGGCTTACCGACCTTCGACGAGGCGTCCACCCGTGTCCTTTCGTCAGGCTGCCCGAGAGTACCCAGGACAGACCTGCCGATATTCCTCGGGACCGGACTCGGCTCGTCAGGTGAACAGGCCCTGCACCTGGCCGGTGTGGTCCTTCAGCACCCGGCCGGGCTCGGTGCCGAGCACGCGGTCGAGCAGGGTGGCGTAGACGTCGCGGAAGTCGGTGGTCTGCTTGAGGTCGCCGTCGTCGAGGTCGGTGAGGCTCGGCTGCGCGCCGTGGAACCCGCCGCGGACGTTCGCGCCGAGCAGGAACACCGGCCCCGCCGTGCCGTGGTCGGTGCCGTCGCTCGCGTTGGCGCGCACCCGCCTGCCGAACTCGGAGTAGACCAGCACGGTGGCCCGTTTCCCGACCCTGCGGACGAACGGGGTCAGCGCACCGTCCAGTTCGGACAGCAGCCGCTGCTGGGTGGCGCGTTCGTCGGAGTGCGTGTCGAACCCGCCGAGCGAGGCGGAGTAGACCCGGCACGGCGCTCCGGCCTCGATCAGGCGGGCGACCACGTCGAGCTGGGCGCCGAGCGCTCCCCCACCGCCGGCGGAGGACCCCTTGTCGCGCTGCTCGTCCGGGTCGTCGCTCGGGATCTGCCCGCCGGCCGGGTTGCCGGTGAGGGTCGTGGCGGTGTGCCGGACGTCGGCGATGGACCGGGCGACGCGCGCCTGCCACTGCTCCTCCCCCTCGACCGGTCGCCCCAGCGCGGTGAAGGCGTCACCGAGCGGGCCGGACGGCAGCTTCAGGCCGTTGAGCGGGAACGACGCCGCCGCGGTGCGTTCGCCGGCGAGCAGCGGCGGCAGCAGCGGTTCCACGGACAGCGCGCGCAACGGGTCGTCGCCCGCCGTCTCGTCGAGCCAGCGGCCCAGCCAGCCCGACGGCACCGACGTGCGCGGGGAGGCGGTCTGCCAGATCGCCATCGAGCGGAAGTGGCTGTGGTCGGGCTGGGCGTAGCCGACCCCGCGCACGATGGCGAGGCCCTGCTCGTCCCAGAGCTGCTTGAGGCCCTTCATGCCGGGGTTGAGGCCGAGCCCCTCGCCCAGGCCGAGCACCTCGTCGGGCCGGTAGGCCAGGTCGGGGCGGGCGTCCTGGTAGGCGCGGTCCTCGGCCGGGACGACGGTGTTGAGGCCGTCGTTGCCGCCGTAGAGCGTGACGACGACCAGCACGCCCTGACTCGGGTCGAGCGGGGTGTCGGCGGCGGCGCTCATGAGGTCGTCCCAGTTCACCTTCGTGGCGCCGAACGCGAGGGCGCCGGCGGCGGTGACACCGGACAACGTGAGGAATCGGCGTCGGGTCAAGGTGTCCACGATCTCACCTGCTCACTACGTACTCGGGGGCGTTCGCCGCGACGACGACGAGCTGGACGGGGTTGCCGGCGACCTTCTCCAGCGCCGCCCTGGTCCGGTCGGACCAGGAGTCGACGCCCAGCAGGCGCCGCACTCCCCCGACCTTGTCCGCGCCGCCCAGGGAGGTCTCGAGGTCCGCGCGTTCCGCGACGAGCTTCGCGAGGTCGAGCCGGGAGGGCCACGCGGCCGTGGTGAGCCACGCCCCTCCCGCGGGCCAGCCGCCGACGCTCGGGGGCCGGAACGGCACCTGGCCGAGGCCGCGCAACGAGCGCAGCACGGTGTCGGCCTGTTTCCTGGTCAGGTCGCGCGGTTTGACGCCGAGCGCGCGCATCAGGCCCACGGCCCAGTCGACGGGTTGCTTCACCAGCACGTTCGCGGAGTCGCGGAACGCGGGCTCGGAGGCGAGCGCGCGCAGGAACGAGCCGGTGTCCCGCCGGAACGCCGTGACCAGCCGGGCGAGGACGTCGGCGGCGGGCGGCTGCCCGGACACGAGCCGGAACCACATCCGGCCCGCCACGAACTCCGGGCTCTCCGGCCGGTCCAGGATGAGCGTCATCAACGACTGCGCCGTGTACCGGTCGGTCTTGCCGAACACTCTCTTCGCGCCGTTGTCACGGCGTTTGGCCACGAGCTCCGCCTTGCCCGAGTCCGCGCGCACGGTCCAGCCGGTCAGCGAACGCGCGGCCTCCCGCACGTCGACCTCGTCGTAGTGCCCGATCCCCAGGGTGAACAGCTCCATCAGCTCGCGGGCGAGGTTCTCGTTGGCCGCCCCGACGCGGTTGTCGTTGCCGTCGAGCCAGACGAGCATCGCCGGGTCGACGACGAGGGCCTGGGCCAGGTCCGCGAACGGCCCGAGGCCGAGCCGCCGGAACGTCTCGTTCTGCGCCAGCATCAACCGGGGCGAGCGCACCTTCTGCTCGCTGGTGGCGAAGTGCCCGTGCCAGAACCACGTCATGCGTTCGGCGGCCGGGCTGTCGGTGGTGACCATGCGGTCGAGCCACCACACCGCGAGCGCGTGCTCGTCGTCCGATCGCTGACGTGCCGCGTCCTTCTTGGCCTGGTTGTCGCCCTTGGCCGGGCGGGGAGGGCTGGCGGGCTGCGGCGCCGCCACGCCGGCGGCACCCCCGGACAGCAGGGCGTCGAGCGCGACGTCGTACGGGCGGTCGAGATCGCCGGGTCGCGGCCCCACTCCGATCCGGTCGTGCAGCCTCCTCACCGCGGCGCGTTCGTCCAGTTGCACCATGACCGACAGTGTTGGTGCCGGCGCCGCGATGTGACCAGACCTCACGCGGATCTTCAGAGTCGCTTCAGCGGCGCCGCTCAGCCCGGGGAGAAGACCCGGCCCACCCAGACCTCGGCGTCCTGCTGGGTCGCGTACTCGTCGAGGTACGGTCCCGCCGCGACGACGACACCCAGCGAGAACAACCGGTCCGCGTGCGCCTGCGAGGCGACCCCGTGGGCGCCGACCTTGACGCCGAGCTCGTCCGCGCGCCCGACCAGGTGCCGCACCTGGCGCAGCGCCCACTCCGGCGGGTCGTCGCCGGCGACCGCGGCCACCACCGGCCCGACGAGCATCGCGCCGGGCACCGGCAGGTCGAGCGAGGAGACCAGTTCGAGGTCGGGCAGTCCCGCCACGTCCAGGATGAACACGACGCCGAGCCGCGCCAGCACGCCGATCGACTCCTTGAGGTCGCCGCGCACGTCGAGCAGAGAGGCGCTGTTGGTGCACAGCATCAGCCGCCGCGCGTCCAGGCCGTGCCGTGCGAGCTCGCCGCGCACGATGCCGACGAGGTCCGCGTCGATCGCCATCCGCTGGGGCAGGTTCAGGCACACCACCGGTGCCCCGTCGCCGAAGCGGTCCCGCCAGTCGGCGGCGGTCTCCACCGCCTCCGCCAGCAGGTGGCGGCCCAGCGGCACCGTCATCCCGGTGAGCTCCGCGAGCGCGTACACCTCGTCCGCGCGCAGCCGGCCCGCCTGCGGGTGCGACCAGCTCAGGCAGGCCTTCAGCGAGGTGATGACCGGTGCGTCGGGCAGCACGACCTGGGGCTGGTAGACGATGCCGACCTCGCCGGTCTCGATCGCGCCCGCCAGCGACGCCGCCAGGAAGTACCGGTCGCGCGCCGCCCGGTCCGTCTCGGGGTCGAAGAGCACCCACTGCGACTTGCCGAGCTCCTTGGCGCGGTGCAGCGCGACCTCGGCGGACCGCAGCAGCGAGCGGTGGTCCGTGCCGGCCGCGTCCGCGACGACGATCCCCACGCTCGCGCTGACGCCGACACCGGCCGTGCCGTGGTAGACGGGCTCGGCGAGCTTCCTGATCATCTCCTCGACCTGCGCCACGACGGACTGGTGCGTGAGCGGCCCGCACATCGCCACCGCGAACTCGTCGCGGAACAGCCGGGCGAGGAAGATCCCCTCGCCGGCGAAGACCAGGCGAAGGGTGCCCGCGACCGCGCGCAGCACCAGGTTCGCCACTTCGGGGCCGAGTCCGTCGTTGATGACGCCGAACCCGTCGAGGTCGAGGAACAGCAGGGCGACCTGCTCGCCCGCGCCCGCGGCGGCGACCATGCTCTCGACCTTGGACCGCAGGTAGGCCTCGTTGGGCAGCCCGGTCAGCGAGTCGTGCAGGGTCTGGTGCCGGAACGTCTCCTGCAGCTGCCGGAGCTCCTGCACGTCCTCGAGCAGGAACAGGACCGCCGCGCCGGCACCCGGCAGCGCGGTGGCCGACACCCGGACCGTCCTGCTCAGGGCGTCCGCGACGCTGATCTCCACCTCGCCGTGCGCGACGTGGCCGGGCCGGGACCGCACCTGCGCGAGCGCGTCGGCCAGCAGCCGGCGGCTCGGTTCCGCGGCGGCCAGGTCGCCGATTCCGAACCCGGTGGGCGCACCGACTTCGGCCGCCGCGGCGAGATCCGCGAAAACGGGATTCGCGGTCACGACGGTTCCGGTCGTGTCGGTGATCGCGGCGGCCGCCGGGCACGCTTCGAAGAACGCGTCGAACCGGCGCCGCGCATCCGTTCCGGAATGGTCGCGTTCCCGCAGCAGCTCGGTCAGCCGATCGGCGAGCAATTCCTCCTGCTCCGCCGCCGACCGGCCTGGGACCCTGAGATCAGCCACCCATTCGCGTGCCAGTTCGGCCACGTCGGGCGCGCTGTCTGACTCGGTCACGCGGACACCTCACACCAAGTCGTTCCCACCGCACAAGGGTATTGGTCACCCTGTTCGACCAACAGGGTGACCATGTTTGAAACGCCTCCGGTGAAACGTTCGGGACAACCTACCCGATCGGTTCGAATTCCGGCTGAAATTCGACGGCGGCGGGTGTTGCGAAATTCGATGCGACGTGGATTCGAGTGCCATTTGCCGCGATAAGCTCGACCGGTTCGTCTTCACCACCTCGCCGGGAGGACAAGTGCTCCGTTTCGCCCCGAGTCCCGCCCTGACGCGACTGGAGTGGGTCCTCGACGGCCTGGACGGCAGCCCCGGCTGGGGAGCCGACGCGGCCGACGTGCTCGCGGAGGCGTTCGCCGCGTTCATCGCGCCCGGGAAGTACGTCGAGGTCACCCGTGCCCGCGCGGCCTCCTACGCGCCGGTCACCGTGGTCGGGCTCGACGTCGCCGAGACCACCGCGCGGGCGCGCCTGCGCTGCCACGACGGCAGCGTCGACGTCGTCACCTGCGTCGTCGAGCCCGCGCCGCACCGGATCGCCTCGACGTGGGTGGCGGGGCTCGTGCCGGCCGGCCTGACCCCACGACTGCCGGCCGACTTCACCGGCCACGACCTGCCGCCGGCTCCCGCCGCCCGGCTCGTCGTGTTCTCCGGGGTGCCCGGCAGCGGCAAGAGCACCCTGGCCGACGCGGCGGGGGCCGCGCTGGGGATCCCGGTCTTCGCCACCGACTGGCTGCTGGGCGCGCTGACCCCGTTCGGCGGGTACCACTTCGAGGACGCACTGGCGATGGCCGAGGAGCAGCTGACCACGCTCGCCCTGCGGCAACTGGGCGCGGGGCAGTCGGTCGTCCTGGACCACCCCACCGAGGACGTGGCGACCAGGGACCGCTGGCGCAGCCTCGCACGCGGTGCCGGGGCGCAGTTCCGCGCCGTCGTGTGCCACTGCTCGGACCCGGAGGCGCACCGCGGCCGGCTCGAGGGCCGCAGCCGCGCGATTCCCGGCTGGCACGACGCCGGCGACTGGTCCGACGTGCGGCGGCGGCTGGCGGACTTCCCCTCCTGGCGGGGAGAAGCGCTGTCGGTGGACACCGCGCGGCCGCACGAGCAGAACCTCGCCGCGGTCGTCCGGCACATCACCGCCTGACCGCTGGTCCTTTGTGGAATCTTTCGACTCCACAAAGGACCAGCAGGCTAGTTGAGCGGACGCGTGCCCTCCGGGACACCGCCGCCGCGGTGCACCGACTCGACCAGCTCCGCCAGCGCGGTCAGGGCGACCTGCTGCGACAGCGGCCCGTACGACACCCGCGCCACGCCCAGCTCCTGCAGGCGCGCCAGCGGCGGGATGCCGGGGATGCCGATCAGGGTCAGCCGCTGCGGGCCGAACGCCTCGACCAGCGCGCCCACCTGGTCCTCGTCGAGCCTGCCCGGCACGAACACCACCGGCGCGCCGGCGTCGAGGAACGCGCGGCCGCGCTCGATCGCGTCGGCGAGCACCTCGGCCGGGTCGCGCCCGCCCGCCTTCACGAACGCGTCCGTGCGCGCGTTGAGCACGAAGTCGTGGACGCCTTCCGCCTGCGCGGCACCGATCGCCGCCTGCACGGCCTTCACGGCCTCGGGCAGCGGCTTGAGCTGGTCCTCGAGGTTGGCCCCGGCCGCACCGGCGGCGATGGCGCGGCGCACGGTGTCGCCGGGGTCGCCGTAGCCGGCTTCGAGGTCGGCGGTGACCGGCAGCGCCGTGGCGGCGGTGATGCGCCCGACCTCGGCGATCATCTCCTCGACCGGGATCTGCTCGCCGTCGGGGTAGCCGCGGCTCGCGGCGATCGAGTGGCTGGCGGTCGCCAGCGCCTTCGTGCCCGGGACGTCGGCGACGACCTTGGCGGTGATGACGTCCCACACGTTGACCACGGTGAGCAGTTCGGGGTCGGTGTGCAGCCGCAGCAGCCGGGTGGCGAGCTCGGACGGGTCGGCGGTCATGGGGTCCTCTCCGTGCGCGGTCAGGACGCGGCCCGGCTCCGGTCGGGGAGCGCGGGGTCCTGTCCACGGTGCACGGTGCCACCCGGCACCGCCGGAGCAATCCCCCGAACGTGTCACCCGGCCGCCCGAGCCGGTTGTTGACCTCCACCGCGTGTGGGTTCAATACACCGGGGTCGGACGCACCGACGAGGACGGGCGGGGTCACACTGTGGACGGACGAGCCGCGCGCTGGGCGGGACAACGCGAGACCCGCCGCGCCGAGGTCGTGGCGGCCGCACTGCTCGCCATCGCCGAGCACGGGCCGCAGGTGTCGACCGAGCAGATCACCGACCGCGCGGCCATCGCCCGCCCCACCCTGTACCGGCACTTCGCCGACGCGGACGACCTCCACGACGCGGTCGCCCGCCGGATCGGCGAGCTGCTGGTCGGCGAGCTGGCCCCGACCATGCGCCACCCCAGCGGCAGCGCACGCGAGATCATCGGCCGGATCGTGCGCACCTACGTGGCGTGGTTGGCGGGCAACGACCACCTCTACCGGTACCTGGTCTCCCGGTCCCTGGCCGAGCAGCAACCGGCCGCCGCGGTGCGCCTGCGCGTCGGCGAGCAGCTGCGGGAGCTGCTCGGCTCCTACGTGGTCCTGCTCGGCGGGGACGCGCGCGTCGTCGACCCGCTCGCGTTCGGGCTGATCGGCATGGTCGAGACGGCGGCCCTGCGGTGGGTGACCTCCCCCGATCCGCTGCTCGACCGCGACGGCCTGGTCGAGCACCTGACCGGCTGGGCGTGGGGCTCGCTCGACGTGGCCCTGCGGGCGATCGGGGTCGAGCTGGACCCGGACTTCCCGCTCCCGGAACTGCCCCGCCACGAGGGCTGAACGCGCAGTTCGCACGGTGCGTCGCCAGCGCGCGGCTCGTGATTGTTACTGCTACAGTCATGTAGCCCTTACTTCGAGTTCCCCCCATTCAGCCCAGCACGGAACTACCCGAACGGCACCACCATGATCGACTTTCCGCCCAGTGCACCACCGGCCGGCCCGAACCCAGGGGACGCGCACCGGGTTGGCGGACTCCTGTGACGCCGACCTGCGCCGTCGTCCACCGGGTGCTGGCCGCGGACGCCACCCCCGTGTTCCGCGAGGGCCTGCGCACGGTCGTGCAGCGCACGATCGGCCTGGAGTGGGCGGGCGGCACCGACCACCCCGACGTCATCCGCGACACCGTGCGCACCTGCCGTCCGCACGTGGTGCTGCTCGACAGCGCGATCGACCCGCGCAGCGCGCTGGCGGAGGAGCTCGTCACCGCCCACCCCCGGCTGCGGGTGGCGATCCTGTTCCGCGAACGCGACCACACCCCCGCCTCCGTGCGGGTGGCGCGGGCGGCCGGGGCGCACTGCCTGCTCAGCAGGGAGACCGACGCGGCGAGGATGTTCCGGGCGATCCTGCAGGCTCCACTGTCCGGCTGCTACGTCGATCCCGAGCTCGTGCTCGCCCTCGCCGTGCCGGGCCGGCGCCCGTCCGGGTCCGATGTGCTCACCTCGCGGCAGCGCCAGACCCTCGCCCTCGTGGCGGAGGGCCGCAACGACGAGGGCATCGCGCGGAGCCTGGACGTCGCGGTGACGACGGTGCGCACCCACGTCCGCGAGATCCGGCGGCGCCTCGGGGCCCACGACCGCGCCCATGCCGTCGCCCTCGCCTACCACGTCGGAATCCTGCCGCTGCACCGGAGGACGGCGCAGCGCGACGAGCTCGGCTGAGCCGGGGGTCCGGTTCCGCCGGCGTGCTGGAACGTGAGCACGTCCACCGGCCGGATGCCGGGTGCGGTGGCGAGCAGGCCGTCCGCCGGTGGCCCACGCGGCACGCTGCGCGAGCTGGTGCGGCGGCGGCGCGGGCCGACCCCGGAGGCGCTGCGCAACGGGGTGAGGAGCGACTGAGCCGGTTCCGGCCGCCTCGGCTACCCCTCGCCGCGCGCCGCGCCCGACTGGCTCAGCTCGATGACCGTGCCGACGTTGTCGGTGACGAAGGCGATGCGCCGCCCGATCTCGGGCACGTCCAGCGGACCGCCGACGAGCGGGACGCCGAGCGCCACCACGCGGGCCACCGCGGCGTCGAGATCCGGCACGGCGAGGCAGAAGTGGTGCAGGCGCGCCGGGTCCAGGCTCGTGAGCACGTCGCGGGTCGGTGCGCCTTCGCGCCGGGACGCGCCGGCGACGAGCTCGATCCGGACGTCTCCGGCGGTGAGGAAGACGAACGTCGTGCCGTGGGACTCGAAGCGCTGCTCGACCTCGAAGCCGAAGGTGCGGGAGTACCACGCGATCGTGGGGTCGAGCTCCGCCGCCGTGACGGTGATGCCGATGTGGTCGTGGGAGAACGTGAGGGTCATGCACCGAGGTTCGCCCCCCGCCGGACCGGCCACCAGGGACGAGGTGTCGGTGGGAAGATCCGTACCCCTGTCCCGGGCACGCCCGGGTGTGACAATCGGTGCCGTGACCGCTGACATCGCGAGGCTCGGCCCGATGCTGCGCACCTGGCGCGGCCGGGTGTCGCCGGAGGCCGCCGGGCTCTCGAGCGGGCACCGGCGCCGACTCGCGGGGCTGCGCCGGGAGGACCTCGCCGACCTCGCGGGCATCTCGGTCGACTACGTGGTGCGACTGGAACAGGGGCGCCACACGACGCCGTCGCCGCAGGTGACCGCGAGCCTGGCGCAGGCGTTGCAGCTCACCGACGCCGAGCGCGACCACCTCTACCGGCTCGCCGGGCTCGCGCCGCCGTGCGCCGGGGAGGTCTCCGACCACCTCCCGCCCGGCCTGCACCGGCTGCTGTCCCGGCTCGGGGACGCCGCGGTCGCCGTGTTCGCCGCGGACTGGCAGCTGATCTGGTGGAACCGCGCCTGGGCCGCGTTGCTGGGCGACCCGGCGCCGACGCCGGTGGCGTTGCGCAACTTCGCCCGCGACACCTTCCCGGTCGACGGGTCGGCGCCCCGCCTGGCGCACTGGCCGGTGGTCCCGGTCGGTCAGCAGGACGTCGAGGCCTCCGTCGTGTCCGACCTGCGCCGCGCCACGGGCCGGTTCCCGCGCAGCACGCGGCTGGCCGACCTGGTCCGCGACCTCTCCGCCGGCAACCCGCGGTTCGCGCGGCTGTGGGCCTCCGGCGCGGTCGGCGCGCACCGGGAGGACCACAAGGTCGTGCACCACCCGGCGGCCGGGCCGATCACCGTGGACTGCGACGTCCTGTCCGACGGCGACGCCGAACGCAAGATCGTCGCGCTGACCGCGGCCCCCGGCACCGAGGACGCCACCCGGTTCCGGCTCGCCGTGGTGTCGGGGATCTCGCGCGGCCCACTGTCCTAAAAGGGCGGTTGAGGCCGCGCACTTCGCTGTGCCGCAGTCGATTCGACGCGCATTCGACGGTTCGGCACCCGCAAACCCTGCCGGGCCGCGAGGAGCGCGGTACGTTGGGAGCGCTCCCAGAACCCTGTCTTAGGAGTCACCATGCGAAGGACCTTCCGTGCCGTCGCTGCGGCCGGCCTGCTCGTCGCGAGCGCGTTCGCCGCGACGGCGGGGCCGGCCCAGGCCGACGTGACCATCTGCGACCAGTACGGGTCGACCACCATCCAGGGCCGTTACGTGGTCCAGAACAACCGGTGGGGCACCTCGGCTCAGCAGTGCATCAACGCCACGTCGTCCGGTTTCCAGATCACCACCCAGCAGGGCTCGGCCCCGACCAACGGGGCGCCGGTGTCGTACCCGTCGGTGTTCCTCGGCTGCCACTACACCAACTGCTCCCCCGGCTCGACGCTGCCGATGCAGGTCAGCAGGATCCGCAGCGCCACGTCGTCGATCAACTACCGCTTCGCGGGCGGCACCTACAACGCCTCGTACGACATCTGGCTGGACCCGACGCCCAAGACCAACGGCGTGAACCAGATGGAGATCATGATCTGGTTCAACCGCCAGGGCTCGATCCAGCCGATCGGCAGCGCCGTCGGCAACACCACCATCGGCGGGCGCAGCTGGCAGGTGTGGCGCGGCAGCAACGGGTCCAACAACGTGATCTCCTACGTCGCGCCGTCGGCCATCAGCTCCTGGTCGTTCAACGTGCTCGACTTCGTCAACGACGTGCGCAACCGCGGTGCCATCACCAACTCCTGGTACCTGACCAGCATCCAGGCCGGTTTCGAGCCGTGGAACGGCGGCGCGGGCCTCGCGGTCGACAACTTCTCGGCCTCGGTCAGCGGCTGAGCCGGACCGGCGGGCACCTGTCCGGCGCCCGCCGGTGCCTCACCGCCGCGATCGTGGCCCCTCTTTCCCCTTGGAGGCGAACTTCCCCGTCCTGCCAGGCTTGAACGGCATCACTTGCCTGAGTGGAAAGTGACAGGTACTTTCTACTCAGGCAAGTACTTTCCCAAGGAGGATGAGATGTCGCTCAAAGACCTGGGACCTGCACGAACCCACAACCGCGCGCAGGTCGAGGGCCTGCCGGTGTGGTACTTCGTGCTCGCCGGTTCGCTGGTGGCCAGCTACGACATCAGCCAGCAGTTCGGCTCGGCGTACCCGCTCGTCGCGGCTCTGCCGCTGGTGCTCGCCGTGGCGCACATCGCGCTCTGGTTCACGGTGCTCTCGCGCCGCCGCGAGTTCATCCGCTCGGTCTGGCGCTCGAAACAGGCGCGCCTGCTCGCCGTGCTGCTCTTCGCCGTCCGGCTGGGCCTGCAGCTGCTGCTCACCAAGGTGCTGGACGAGTCAGCGCCCCTGCACAGCTACGCGCACCTGGTGATGGGTCTGGCCCTGCTGGTCCTCACGACCGCGGGCGCGTGGTTTGACCAGTGGCTGATCTTGCGCACCCTGAATCAGGACCGGGACCAGACGGAGGAACGATGACGCATCCCACGCCCGAAGAGGCCGCCGCCGCCCTGAACACGGTGCGGCAGGGCAAGGAGCAGGTGATCAGGTCGGCGGCCGGATCGCGCGGGCTGTGGATCGGCTGCGGCCTGGCGCTCTTCGCCTACTGCGTGGTGATCGACCTCTTCCCCGCCGCGAGCGGCTGGCTGACCTGGCCGTTCGTGCTCGGGTGCCTCGCGCTGTCGTTCGCCCTGCGCACGCGGGCCGGCGGCGCCCTGTTCGGCCGCCCGGTCGCGGTGTCGAACCGCAGCCTGGCCGTCGGCCTGCGGTGGCGGCTGCTGCGCATGGTGCCCGTGATCGCGATCGGGATCGTCGGCGCGCTGATGATCGCGTGGCTGCACGTCCCGCACGCCACGATCTACTATGGTGCGCTGGCCGGGCTCTACGTGGTGTTCCTCGGTCCGAGGTTCCAGCTGTGGTTGGTGCGCAGGCAGGACGAGGTGAGTGGTGGCCGAGCTTGACCAGCTCCTGCTGGACCCGACGAGACTCGCCATCGTCTCCCTGCTCACCGCGGCGGAGTGGGCGGAGTTCGGGTTCGTCAGGGACTCGGTGGGGCTCTCCGACTCCGCACTGTCCAAACAGGTCACGACGCTCTCGAAGAGCTCCTACGTCGAGGTGCGCAAGGGGTACGTGAACAAGCGGCCCCGGACCTGGCTCAACCTGACCGACGCCGGCCGCGCCGCGCTGAGCGGGCACATCTCGGCGTTGCAGGCGATCGCGGAACGGGCCAGGGCCGGGGGCGCGAGCCACCCCCGCGGCTGACGCGACCCCGTTGTCCCGCTTCGGAGGCCGAGGCCCCGGCACTCCCGGCGCCGCCGGCATCGTGGCCGCCCTGTCCTGGTGGCAGAAGGCGAACCGAGACAGGCGCACCGGGGAACGATCGCCGCGGCGAGCGAGGCCGGCCGGGGCACGACGTGCACCGTCCGGCTGCCGCGCGGACCGGACGCCGCCGGGTCAGCGTGCCCGCACCGGCGCGGGCACGCGGGTCCGGCGCAACGCCGTGCCCAGCACGACCAGGCTGATCAGGAACGGGTAGACGATCCCCCGTTCGACGAGACCGATGAGGATCCCGGCACCGGAGGCCAGCAGGCCCAGGTAGGCCGGGATCGCCACGAGACCGGCGATCCCGGCCACCACCAGTCCCCTGCCCACCCCGCGGGACACGCCGAGGACGCGGTGCGCCCTGCCCAGCAGCACCACCAGCACGTTGCCGCTGAAGAACGCCAGGAAGGCTCCGAGGCCGTGGAAGTCCGTCGAGTCGGTGACCTCACCGGAGCCGGGGAAGAAGCCCAGCACCACCCCTCCGGCCGCGAGCAGCACCGCGAGGACGACGACCGGCACGCGGAGCCTGCCCGGCAAACCCTTGAGCAGCAGGGCGCCCACCGCCACCCACAGTCCGAAGAGGACGAAGCCGGTGTTCATCACCCACGCCAGCGGGGAGTACATGAACTGGCCGAACGCCGTCGTGGGACCGTGGACGCCGAGGTTGCTGATGAAGTGATGGGTGTAGCTGTACGGCGGGTCCGTCCACGCCGCCGCCGCGACGAACTCCGCGGTGAAGAAGGTGGCGCCGCTCGCCGCGAGCGCCACCCCCGCCGCGCGGTTCGGCGGAAGTGGCCGGTGGGCAACGGTTTCTGACGTGCTGATCACGGTCGTCCCCTCGTGTCGGTGTACCGCGAAGGGTGCGGCGCAGCGCTGGTACCGCGCTGGCAGGGCGCTGGCAGGGACTGACACCGGCCGGTGCGCTCAGATCCCGAGCACCGTCCGCAGCGCCGCGGTCAGGTGGTTGGCCCGCTGGTCGCCGGGGGTGGCCAGCTGGTTGTTGAGGTAGCCGAACCCGATCTCGGCGCTCGCGTCGGCGAAGCCCAGGCCGCCGTTGACCCCGTCGTGGCCGAAGGAGTGGTCCGACAGCAGGGGTCGGCCGGGGTAGCCGTTGATCAGGAACCCGGTGGAGTAGCGGATGCCGCGCGGGGTGATCACGCCCGGCCAGCCCTTGCCGCTGGACCGCGGCGTGAGCGCGTCGGCGACGCTGCCGCCGGTGAGCAGGGGCGGCGCTCCCCCGACCCGCGACACGGCGGCGGCGTAGATCCTGGCCAGCGCGGGGGCCGACATGATGCCGTTGGCCGCGGGGATCTCCGCCGCGTGCAGGGCCGGGGAGTTGAAGTCGGTGCGCGCGTCGTCGAGGAACCGGGCGGGCAGCGCTCCGCTCATCGTCACCGACCGCACGAACGCCGACTCCTTCAACGCCGTCGCGATCAGGGCGACCCCGTCGGAGCCCGCCACCCCGCACGCCGGGTGGATGCGGGCCACCCGCGGCGCGACGTGGGCGGGCAGCCCGATCCAGGCGTCGGCGGCCAGCGGTGTCGTGAGGTACTCGGCCAGCAGCTCCTGGGGGCGCAGACCGGTGGCGCGGCGCAGGATCTCGCCGGTGAGCCAGCCGAACGTCAGCGCGTGGTAGCCGAACTGCGTGCCGGGCTCCCACTGCGGCCGCTGCGCCTCGATGGCGGTGATGACGGGTCTCCACCGGCTGACGTCCTGGAAGGTCAGGTCGGTGTCGAGGGCGACGACGCCCGCGCGGTGCGCGAACACGTCGCGGATCGTGGTGCGCTCCTTGCCGTGGGCGCCGTACTCCGGCCACACCGACACGACCGGTGCGTCGAGGTCCAGGTGGCCGTGCTGCTGCGCGAGGTAGGCGATCAGGGCCAGCAAGCCCTTCGTGGCCGAGAACCCGACCGCCACGGTGTCGGCGGTCCACGGTCGCCCGGTGGTGCTGTCGCCGACGCCCCCGTGCAGGTCGACGACCAGCCGGCCGCGGTGGTAGACCGCGAGGGCGGCACCGGTCTCGGCGCCCCGGTCGAAGTTGTCGCGGAAGGCGTCCGCGACGGGGCCGAAGCCCTCGTCGGCGAACCCGTGGATCTGGGTCATGACCACTTCCCTCTGAGCTCTGGGGGCCGGCGCGGCAGGACGACAGGAGTCATCATCGGGAACCGGGGCGCTCCCGTCACCGTGCTGTTTGCACCTGACGCAGCGGCATGTGCTGTCCTACGAGGATCACCGCTCGAAAGGCCCTGTTCGCGATGCACCTCTCGTTCACACCGCCCCGCCGGGTCAAGATCGGCGACGCCGCCGCGTTCGCCGGGACCACCCCGCGCGCCATCCGCCACTACCACCAGATCGGCCTGCTCCGGGAGCCGGCGCGCGGGACCGACGGCCGCCGCCGCTACGGCCACGACGACATGCTCTCCCTGTTGTGGATCCGCAAGATGGCGGAGACCGGCATCCGGCTCGACGACATGCGGGCCGCCTTCGACGAGGCCCGGGACGTCGACGAGAGCCTGCGCCTGCTCGAGGAGAGCCTGGCGGCCCAGGAGGCCGAGATCCGGCGGCAGCGCGCGGCGGTCCGGCGCCTGCGCGAGGTGGGCAACCCGCTGGGACTGCTCTCGGAGCCGGTGACGAACCGGCTCCGGCACCTGCCGCCCGGCGCGCTGCGCCCGTCCGACCTGGACGCCCTGCTCGTCACCGAGCGGATCTTCGGCGCGGTGGCCGCCGCGGTCCAGGCGAGCTCGTTCATCGTGCTGGCCACCGATCCCGCGCTGCGGGCGGAGGAAGACCGGCTCGACGCAGCCGAGGCCGCCCTCGACGACGGCGTGGACCCCGCCGATCCGCGCGTCGAGGAGCTCGCGCGCCGCCGCCACGCCCACCTCAAGTCCCTCGAACGAGCCATCAGGGCGGCCGGTCTGGACGAGGCGGAGGAAGCGCTCTTCGCGGCCGAGGACGAACTGGACGAGGAGCACGAGCGGGAGATGAGCGCCTTCGAGGCGTTCACCAAGATGCCGTACGACTTCTCCCCCGCGCGCATGCGCTGCGTCGAACGCACGGCACAGCTGCTCGCCGAGGACTGACCTCCCGCACGACGAAAAGCCTGCCGGGACCCAGGCCCCGGCAGGCTTCTCACTGCGGTCGATCAGGTGCGGATCAGGAGCACTTGCGCCCGTCGTTCACGCACTTCACGATCTTCGACATCGTCTGGTCGGAGTTGACGTTGGCGAAGTCGTTGTGGTCGGAGAACGGGTTGTGCTCCTCCTCCGGGAACGCGTCGAGCTGGTACTGGCCCTTCTGCTGGACATCGCGCGGGATGTCGTAGGAGATGCTGATCCGCAGCTGCGGGATGGCCTTGAAGCCCTGCGGGCACGCGCCGCTCTGCTTGTCGGCGAACCGGACGTGGTCGCGGTGGTTCGCGCTGTCGGCGTTCTTGCCGTCCCAGCAGCCCGGGAAGTCGTGCACGCGCATGACCTTGCTGCCGTTCGGGCAGATCACGTACTTGTCCGACAGCCGGTCGCCGAACCCGTCGCAGGTCCACGTCGCCCGCGCGTTGGCGGGGCCGCGGCTCGTCGGCTTGGCGTCACCGGTGACCATCTTCAGGAACTGCGGCATGGCCGTGACCTTGCTGGTCGCGTTGCCGCGGTACTCGATCTTCACCTGGGCCGGGCGGACGATCTTGCCGTTGTTGCCGACGAGCTCCAGGTTCTTGCCGGTGGGAGCGGCCAGCGGCGGGGCCGTCGTGGTGGCGGGAGCGGTGGTGGTCGCACCGCCGTTGTTGTTCCCGCCGTTGTTGTTCCCGCCGTTGTTGTTGCCGCCGTTGTTGTTGCCGTTCCCGTTGTTGCCGTTGTTGTTGCCGCCGTTGTTGTTCTCGTTGCCGTTGCCGTTGTTGCCGTTCCCGGCGCCGCCCTCGTCCTCGTTGAGGCCGCACTTCGCGAGGCGCTCGAGGCCCTGCGGCCGCTCGGCGTTGCGGCTGATCGCGATCGCGATCCGGTCGAGGGTCGCGGCGCGCTTGTCCTTCAGCGGCCCGAGGATCGCGTTGTCGATGAAGTTCGGGCCGCCCTGGCCCTTCGTCTTCACCAGGCGCTGGTTGGCCTCGGCGATCTGCTTGTCGAGCTGGTCGAGGTTGTTGTCCACCTCGTCCAGGGCCTGGTCCGGCACGCCCGGCAGCGCTTCCCGCACCGAGGGGCACTTGATCGTGGGCGTCGCGGCGTCCTGCTCGGCGCCGTTCTGCTGGTTGGCGTTCTGCTCGGCCTGCTGGAAAACGCCTTCCCCGGCGAACTTGCGCGGCTTCGAGTGCTCGCCGTGGCCGCCGCCGTGACCGCCGTGGCCCCACCGCAGGTCGCAGTCGGCGAGCGGCGTCAGGTTCGGCTTGCGGGAGGCCCGGCTCAGCGCGGTCGCGATGCGGTCCAGCGTGGCGGCGCGCTTGGCGCGCAACGGGCCGAGGACCGTGTTGTTGACGAAGTTCGGGTCGGCGGAGTTCTGGGCCTTCGCCACCTTGTCGTTGGCCTCGCGGAGCTGCTGGGCGAGCTGCTGGAGGTTGCGGATGATCTCGTCGCGCACCCGCTGCGGGACGGCGGGCAGGCGGTTCGCGACACCGGGGCACGCGACCTCGCCGGGGCCGTTCTCCTTGACCTTGTCGGGGTTCGAGCCGACGGAGGACGGGTTGGCCTTCGGGTTGATGCGCACGACAGGCCAGAAGTAGGACGACTTGTCGCCGTTGCGGCAGGTCGTCTCCGAGTCCAGCAGGCTCTCGTCGGTCGACTCCGCGCTGATCGACAGGTTGCCCACGAAGTCGTGGACGTGCTGCGCACCGTGCTTGAGGCCCGGCTGTGCGACCGGGTTGTCCGCACTGAACTTGCCCTGCTCGTTCGTGCCGCAGTCGACCGTGAACACGCCCTCGGCGCCGTTCTTCCCGGTCTTCGGCTCCACGACGTTCTTGCCCACCTTCTCGATGGGCACGAACGCACCGAGCGGCGCGGGCTCGCCGTTCTTGGCGGCCAGCGCCACGGTGGCGGTGCCGGCTGCGACCACGGCGACCGCCGCCAGTGAAGCGATCAGGCGGAACTTCCGTCTGTCCGTCACGCGGTGCGTCATTCGTCCTCCTCGTTCATGCGGCGCATGATCGGGAGTACGTACGGCGCGGCACAACGGCTCAAACAAAATTTCGCCACCCAACAGGATCGAACGCCGCAGCCCCGGTTCGGCGACCGCGCTGCTTGAGCGGCGGGTGACGACTCCGTCACCGCATGTCACCGTCCGGCCCGCTCGTGTTCGTTCGTGTTCGATCATGTCGGGCAACGGCGAACGGCGCCGCGGACGAGGTCCGCGACGCCGTTCACCTGGCAGGACGTGCTCAGTTCAGGACGAAGTTCCAGCTCGGAACCTCGCCGAGGCCACCACCGGCGGCACCGGCCACCACCGCGGCGGCGGCAGAGCCGCCGAACGGGGTGAGGGTGATGCCGGCCGAACGCGGGTCGCCGTCGTGCACCAGGGACTCCTGGGCCTGGACGTCGTCGAACGCGAACCCGTACGCCTTGCCGTCCACCATGTTCTGGTGCACGAGCCGGGAGTAGTGGTTCGTGATCGCACCCTGGTAGAAGTCCGCCGGTCCGCCGCCGGGCTGCACGTCGATGCGGCCCAGCGTGGAACGGTGCAGCGCCGCGCACAGCGTGCGGGCGATCGGACCGACCACCTCGTCGTTGGGAGCCTGCAGCGCGCCGTCGCAACCCCACACGTTGGACGTGGAGGGCTTCGAGAACGACGCGACCTGCTGACCACCGGAGTTCGTGAAGTTCATCGTGCCGCCCGAAGTGCGGCCGAAGTACTTCACGTCCGGGCGGTCGCCGAACGGCTGCACCGTCAACGTCTTGCCCGAGTAGGCGTTCCACGCCTCGGTGATGTACGGGTCCAGGTAGTTCGGATCGAACTTGCCGACGTCGGCGGCCTTGCCCGGCGCGAGGACGCGCAGGACCGTGCCGTCCGAGCCGGAGACGATCGAACCGTCCCAGCCCGACTGACCGCGCAGACCGTTGACCACGGCGTCGCGGCCACCGGACTTGAGCTCACCGGTCTTCTTCGTGGCACCACCGGCGCCCGTCACGGACACCGCGTGCGGCACCGCGAACATGTCCACCTGCGAACTGTTCAGCCAGAGGCCGGCGTCGTTGTAGGTGAACTCGCTCCAGTCGAACAGGATCCCGCTGTTGGGATCGCCGCCCGCCCACGGCGCGGGCTGCACCAGGCCGTCCGGCGTCAGGAAGAACTTCAGCTTCTCCCCGAACGACATGTAGACCCGGCCGGAGATGAAGCGCGGCACCTGCACCGTGGTGGTGCCACCCTGCCCGGGGCCGTCGATCGACACGTCCGGCGCGGGCGTGGGCGGGTTGCCGCCCGGCGACCACGGCGTGAACGCGCCGGCCTGGTTGACGTACCCGAGCCGCCCGCTGCGGATGTCCGTGCCGAGCACGTACAGGTGCACGGCCTCGGACCGCCCGCTGTTGTTGGTGACGGTGAGCGGCAGCAGGTCGGGACCGACCGCCTGGGCGGAGGTGGTCGCGACCGTCGCCGATGCGACCGCCGCCGCCACCGCGGTGAGCGCGCTGAACCACTTCGTTCGCGTACGCATGCAACTCCTTGTGCAGGGAAAACTCGAACACCAGGCCCTGACCTGGCTTCAGGGGCGGCCAGGGCCTCACACTCCCGAGCACTGGTACGCACCAGTTATGAGAGCGCTTCCATAGTTGATCGCCGACGCAGTTCTGTCAACCGCCGCGACAATCCCGGCGACAGTCCTGTTAGGACTGACGGTGAAGTCGTTGTGAGGTGCCGATATCCACCTCGCACATGCGAACGGTGCTCGTGAAGCGCAGCTGTTACCCTACCCGCGTTCACCGGAGAACTGGAGTGCTCCACCATGAAGTACACCGTCTCGCTGGAAATCGCCCTGCCGCGCGAGCGGGTGGCGCAGCTGCTCGCCGACCCGCGGCAGCTGCCGAAGTGGCTGCGGGGCCTGGTGGTGCACGAACCGCTGGACGGCGCGCACGGGCAGCTCGGCACCCGGTCGCGCGTGGTGCTGAAGATGGGCGAGCAGGAGTTCGAGGCCGTCGAGACGATCACCCGCCGCGAACCGGTTGACCTGCACGGGATCCCGCCCGAGGCCGTCGTCCACTTCGAACGCGAGATCGCGGGCGAGGGGATGTGGAGCGCCGCGCGCGAACGGCTCACCGAAACCGGTTCCGGGACGACGCTCTGGGAGAGCGAGAACGAGTACCGGTTCAGCGGCGTGATGATGAGACTGGTCGGGCTGCTGATGCCGGGCAGCTTCCGCAAGCAGTCGCTGCAGCACATGCGCGATTTCAAGGAGTTCGCCGAGCACGGCACGGACGTTCGCGAAAGCTAAGCCCCGTCCGCCCACCCGAGCAGGCGGCGCACGCTCGGGTCCACGGCCCCGGTCACGACGCGGGGCCTGCCCAGGGCGACCTCGCCACCGGTCCCGTCGATGGTGATCACCGTTCCCCTGCCGAGCTCGTACCCGCCCGCCGTCGCGGCGCCGGTCCCCACGACCAGGTCCGCGACACCCACCACGGCGGGCTTGCCCATCGACCTCGCCACCACCGCGGCGTGGCTGGCGGGGCCACCGCGCGCCGTCACGACTCCGGTGGCGGCGGCGAGACCGCGGATGTCCTCCGGGGACGTCTCCGGCCGCACCAGCACGACCGGGCCGTCGGCGGCCATGCGCACCGCCTCGTCGGCGGTCAGAGCGACGCGGCCGGTGGCCACGCCGGGACAGACGCCCAGTCCGCGTGCCACCACCTCGGCCTCGGCGATCCGAGGCGTGTGCACGCGCCGGAGGTCCTGGGGCGAGACGCGGCGCACCGCCTCGGCGCGGGTGATCCCGCCCTCGTCGGCCAGGTCGGCGGCCAGGCGGACGGCGGCGGTGCCGGTGAACCCGCCCGGACGGACCTGCAACAGCCACAGGACGCCCGACTCGTAGGTGAACTCGACGTAGCAGGCGTCGCGGTAGTGCTCCTCGATCGTGCCGAGAGCACCGAGCAAGTCGTTCCACACCACCGGTTCCCGCTCGGCGAGCCGGGCCAGCGGCTCGGTCCGCGAGCGACCGGACACGACGGCGTCGCCCCGGTGTCCGAAGAGGACTTCGCCGAACGGCCGGTGCTCGCCCGTGTTCGGATCGCGGCTGAAGGCGACGCCGGAGCCGCTGTGCTCGTCGCGGTCGCCGAACACCATGTCCTGCACGACCACGGCGGTGCCCAGGTCGTGCGGGATGTCGTGCAGCGTGCGATAGGTGCGGGCGCGCGGGGTGTTCCACGACGAGAAGACCGATTCCACGGCTCCCGCGAGGACAGCGGGTTCTCCGGGCGTGACGCGCAGGCCGAGGACGGTGTTCATCATGCCGGGCATGGAGATCGCGGCTCCGGAGCGGACCGAGACGACCGACGGTGGCCACTCCCCCAGCTCGTCACCCAGCCCCGGCGGGAGCCGGCCGTCGCGCAGGAACGCCCGGCAGGCCCGCGTCACGATGACGGAGGCGGCCGGCACCGGGAGTCCCAGGCGGTGCAGCAGCACCAGGCCGCGGGCCTTGCCGCCGATGACCTCCGGCGGCTCGTCCAGGCCGGCGTGCACCCGCGTCAGCCATGCCATCGGGCGATCCCCTGCGTCGCCAGGAGGTCCTCGTGCAGCTCGGCCCAGACGGTGTGGAACGACGCCATGTCATCGGCGAGGTACCCCGGCTCACCTGCTTTCGCACGGGTGAGGGCGCGGGTCAGGCGGGACTCGTAGCGGGCGAACCTGGGCAGCACGGCGGCCAGTTCGGCGATCACGGCCCCGGCCCGCTCGTGGAAGTCGGTGAACGCGGCGAGGACGCGACGGTCGTAGGCGGTGTCGGTGTGGTCGTTGACGGTGCCGTCCGCGGCGCGGACCTGCCAGGCGGTGCAGAGGTCGAGCAGCTCCGGGTTGAGCACCAGGAACCGCTCGAACGCCCCGGCCAGGGCGGCGCGGCCGCCGGCCGACTCGAGCTCGGCGGCGGTGCGCTCGACGTCGGCGGCCCTGCCGCGCTCCGTCAGCGACCAGCCGCCGAAGTCCCGGTCGCGGGTCACCAGCCCGGCCACCGCGAGGTCGATCAGCTCCGACTCGACCTCGGACTCCGAGCTGCCCGTGAACGACGCCACGCGGGTCGGGCCGGTGGTCCCGATGCAGCGCAGGGCGTGCAGGACCTGGCTCACGACGTCGCTCCCGTTCGTGCGCTCCCAGCCGCGTGGCCGGCACCACGGCCCTCGGCGCGGGCGATGACCAGGCCGTCGCGCACGCGGACGGCCGCCTCGGTCTCGTCGTCCGGGTCCGCCAGCCCGATCGCCGCCGCGATCCGCGCGTCGTCGTCGAGGACCAGCCGGACGTGCCGCCACGCCTCGGGGGTGAAGACCCGGCGCAGGCAGGTCAGGAGGTCGGTCAGGCGCAGGCGGACCAGGCGGCCGGTCTCCTCGCGGTCGCCCGTCACGACGGCGATCGTCACCTGCTCGCCGGGCGCCGCGGACCTGACGGCCTCCTCGGCCGCGCCCAGGCGGTGCGCCCCCAGGACGACCACCAGGCCGTCCGCCGCGCCGGCGGCGCCGGTGATCTCGTCGACCGGCTCCTCCGGCGGGCTCCAGGCGTCCGCGCAGGTGCGGGCCGGGGCGACGAACGGCAGGTGCGGAGGCGCCCACGTGTCGGCGAGGTCGATGCCGGCCAGGTGCCGGCACGCCTGCACCACGTCGAACGGGTCACCGGAGCCCGGTGCGGTCTCGGCCCGGTGGGTGGCGCCGTCCAGCAGCGTCAGCACCAGCTCGGCCAGCCGCACCCGGCGGCCCGGGCCGGTCTTCTCGAGCGCTGTGGCCAGCAGCAGCGCCTCCAGGCGCGCCAGCGAGGCGAGGACCCGGCCGTGGTCCAGCACGCCGTCGAGGGAACGCAGCCGCAGCCGGCCGGCGGAGTCGTCCATCAGCGGCAGGCGGTCGAGCCAGGTCCTGGCGAACGCGGCCAGGGCGTCGGCCGCCGAGGCCGGGGGCTCCTCGGCCGGTGCGCCGCCGTCGCGGCCGACGAGGTCGAGCAGCACGGCCAGGTACAGGGCGCGTTTGCCGGGGAAGTTGGAGTACACGGCGCCACGGGTCAGGTCCGCCCGCTCGGCGATGCGGTCGACCTTCGCCGCCGCGTACCCGTGCTCGGTGAACTCGTCCGCGGCCGCCGCCAGCACCGACGCACGGGTCCGCGCCTGCTGCTGCGCCCTGGTCAGGCGGACCATCGCCACCCCGCTCCAGATGTTGTCATCATCCGGATGATGTCATCTTCCAAGCGGTCGGCGCAAGATCGCCGCGACCGGCGGGGTACAGCAGGCTGCACTCCAAAACAGCCAGCCGCACCTCGATTTTTGCGACAACCTGTCGTAACGTTCACGACC
>NZ_JBHXCW010000074.1:0-32874 GCF_042725365.1 Lentzea sp. NPDC060358
GCTCCGGCCGGGCGCCCTTCGCGCGTTCTGCGGGACAGTGGAGACACCGGAAGTCCGCGCGGGGGGAAGACATGATCGATCTGCGACAGTTGATCGACGACCACGGTGTCGTCGGCGCCCAGGTGGCCGTGCTGCACGACGGCGAGATCGAGGACGTGGCAGCCGGGGTGCTGAACAACCTCACCGGCGAGGCGGTGACGACGGACTCGGCCTTCCAGATCGGGTCGATCACCAAGGTCTGGACGGCGACCCTCGTCCAGGAGCTCGTCAACGAGGGCCTGCTGGACCTGGACCGGCCGGTGCGCGCCGTCCTGCCGGAGTTCCGGCTCGCCGACGAGCAGGCCGCGCGGGTCGTCACGCCGCGCCACCTGCTCACCCACACGGCGGGCTTCGACGGCGACCTCTTCCACGACACCGGCAACGGCCCCGACATGCTCGAGAGGTACCTCGAGCGGATGGCGGACACCGAGCAGCGCACCCCGCCCGGCGAGCTCTACACGTACTGCAACAGCGGGTTCGTGGTGCTCGGCCGGATCGTCGAGGTGCTGCGCGGGGAGCGCTTCACCTCGGTCCTCCGCGGTCGCCTCGTCGACCGGCTGGGGCTGCCGACCGCCGCCGTCAGCCACGCCGAGTACGCCGGTCGGGAGTGCGCGTCCGGGCACCTCGGCGACGCGCTGCAGCCCGTCGGGAAGCTCATGGCCGAGGGCGACACCCCGGCGGGGTCGGTGCTCGCGATGAGCGCACGGGACCTGCTGGCGTTCGTGCGGATGCACCTCGGCACGTCCGAGTTCGACGCGATGCGCGAGACCCAGGTCGTGCCGCCGGACTTCGGCACGGGCGGGCGGCAGGGCCTCGGCTGGGCGCTGCACGACTACGACGGCGGCGTCACCGGCCTCGGGCACAACGGGACGACGAGGGGCTTCCAGGCCTACCTGCGCGTGGTCCCGGACGCCGGCCTCGCGGTCGCCGTCCTCACCAACGGCGGCACCGCCCTGCCGGTGGCGAAGGAGGTCTTCCGGCAGGTGCTGGACGAGCACGCCGGCGTCACGCCGCCGCCGTTCCCCGAGCCGCCCGCGACCCCCGTCCCGGTCGCGGCGGACCGGGTCGTCGGCGTCTACCGGTCCGCGGGGGTCGACCTCCACGTCACCGAGGGCGGCGCGGGCCGGGTGAAGCTGCGGTACGAGCGTCGTGACGACACCTTCAAGGGGCTGCTCGACGAGTCCGAGCGCGAGTTCACCGGGCTGCGCGACGACGCCCTCATCGCCGTCGAGGCGCGCAGCGGCTTCCACTCGGTGATCGTCCTGGGCGGGCGCGACGAGCAGGACCGGGTGGGATGGCTGCACTTCGGGCGTGCGGCCACGAGGATCTGGGGGCGTCGCAGAACGCCTGGTGGTCCGTGCTCAGCCGACCGCCTCGCGCCCGTCCGCTAGACGGCGCGCTTCGCGTACTTCGCGAGGAACCGGATCACGTCGGGCGTCACCTTGCGGTACAGGCCGTCGTCGTGGCCGCCGTCCTTCACGGTGCTCACCTCGGGCCGCACCTCGCGCATGAACCGGCGGGTGCCCTCGATGAACCGGTCGCGGTCGCCGATCCACACGCCGAGCGCCGTCGGGCCGGTGGCCTTGAGGTTGCGCAGCGGGTCGAGGGAGGTCCACTCGCCCTCGTTCTTGAACGCGCGGCGCTTCGCCATCTCCGGCCACGTCGTGATGAGGCCGGGGGAGATGGCCGCGGCGGCGGCGACCGGGTCGCCCCGTTCGGCGCGGCGGCGGGCGTAGAGCAGGGAGCCGAAGCCGCCCATGGACACGCCCGTCACGGCGAACGGCTCGCCGTAGCCGCGGTCCTTGAGCCAGCGGGGGACCTCGTCGAGCAGCATGGCCATCGGGTCGTCGCCGGGGACGTTCTCGTGCCAGTAGCTGTCGCCGCCGTCGACCGCGACGAAGCCGAACGCCGGGACGGAGCCCTTCGCGACGGCCGCGGTCAGGACGTCGGCGAGGTTGCCGATGGCGGCGTGCCTGGCGTCGCCGTGCAGGCCGTGCAGCAGGATCGACATCGGCAGCCCGCGGGGGCTCGCGCCGGTCGGCAGGTAGAAGGCGAGCGTGACCTCGCGGTGGCGGGCGGCCGAGTAGACGCGCTCGAAGCGGATCGTCGGCTTGGCGGCCGGCTTGCTGTTCACGCGGTCGGCCGTGGCGATCTGCTGCGAGGCCTCGGAGGACGACGAAGAGACGTAGGTCGCGACGCCGAGAGCCGTCGCGACGACCACGCCGAACGCCGCGAGGAGGGTGCGGCGGCTGTACTTCGTGTCCCCCATGCTCACCTCATCGCGTGAACGCCGTCTGCCGTTTCCTCTTCAGAGGACGGAACGCGCGCGCAACGCGGACTGTTCCTCGTCCGAGTACCCCAGCCAGGTCAGCACGGCGCCAGTGTGCGCGCCGAGGTCGGGGACCGCACCCGGTGACCACTCGAAGCCCTGCACCGCAGGCGGCAGCATGCGGGCCGTCCCGCCGGGAACGCGCACGTCAACCCACGTGTCGAGCTGCGGGTGGGTGGGCAGTTCGGTGATCGTCCTGGTCAGGGCGGCGGGCACGTCGGCGGTGTCCAGGGCGGTCAGCAGCTCGGCCGCGGTGAGGTCCGCGAAGGCCTGTTCGAGCAGGTCCTGCAGCTCGGCGCGGTGCTCGGTGCGGGAGGCCACTGTGGCGAACCTCTCGTCCGGCGCGAGTCCGGCGAGCGCGCACAGCCGCTGCCACTGGCCGTCGTTCTGCACGGCGAGGTGCACCGCGCCGTCCGCGCACGCGACCGGGCCGTACGGCGCGATGCTCGGGTGGTGCGCGCCCGACCGCGGGGCCGGGGCGCCCGTTCCGGCGGCGTAGAGCATCGGCTGGTGCATCCACTCGGCCATCGCGCCGAACAGCGACAGCCGCAGCCGCGCGCCCTGGCCGGTCCGTCCCCGCTGCAGCAGCGCCGCGAGCACCGCGGCCTGCAGCTGGACCCCGGCCGCGATGTCCGCGACGGAGATGCCGGCTCGCGCCACCACGTCGCCCTCGCCGGTCAGCGACACCAGGCCCGCCTCGGACTGCACCAGCGCGTCGAACGCCTTGCGGTCCGCGTACGGGCCGTCCCAGCCGTAGCCGGACAGCTCGCCGACGACCAGCCGCGCGGGCAGGTCCAGGCCGAGCCGCCGCCAGACGCGCGGGGAGAGGTTGCACAGCAGCACGTCGGCACGGCCGGCGAGGCGTTGCAGCACCTCGCGGCCCGCGGGGCCGGTGATGTCGAGCGTCACCGACTCCTTGCCGGCGTTCGTCCACGCGAAGTACGACGAGACCTCGCCGCACGCCGCGTCGTAGTGGCGGGCGAAGTCGCCGGTGCCCGGCCGTTCGACCTTGATGACGCGGGCGCCCAGATCCGCCAGCAGCCGCGTCGCGTACGGCACGGCGACGGCCTGCTCCAGGCTCACCACCACGACGCCGTCAAGCGGTCTCAAGCACCCGCTCCCCACCGGTGTAGACGTTCATCGAGTCGCCGCGCAGGAACCCGACGAGCGTCATGCCCTGCTCCTCGGCCAGCTCGACGGCGAGCGACGACGGCGCCGACACCGCGGCGAGCACCGGGATGCCGGCCATCGCGGCCTTCTGCACCAGCTCGAACGACGCCCGTCCCGACACCATCAGCACCGCGCCCCGCAGCGGCACCAGGTCCTGCAGCACCGCCCAGCCCAGCACCTTGTCGACGGCGTTGTGCCGGCCCACGTCCTCGCGCACCACCAGCAGCTCGCCGTCCACGAACAGCCCGGCCGCGTGCAGGCCGCCGGTGCTCTCGAAGACCTTCTGCCGTTCCCGCAACGCGTCCGGGAACGTCGTGAGCGCCTCCGGCGTGACCCGCAGCGGGTCCAGGGCGGGGGAGTGGCGCGTCTTGAGCTTCACGGCGTCGAGCGCGCCCTTGCCGCAGACCCCGCACGACGACGTGGTGTAGAAGTTCCGCTCCACGCCGGTGTCCGGCGGCGGCACCCCGTCGGCCAGCGCGATGTCCAGGACGTTGTAGGTGTTCAGGCCGTCCGGGCCCACGCCGTCGCAGTAGCGCGCGATCGCGATGTCCGAGGACGAGCCGATGACGCCCTCGCTGAGCAGGAAGCCGTGCGCCAGCTCCACGTCGTGACCGGGAGTGCGCATCGTCACGGCCAGCGCCTTGCCGTCGACCCTCAGCTCCATCGGTTCCTCGGCGGCGAGCGCGTCGACCTTGCGCCGCCGACCGTTCGACGACACCCGCTCGACCGCTCGGCGCACCGTCACTCGGCCCATGTGCACATCTCCTTCGGACCGCTATGTTCCCCACCGACCAGGCTACGTGGGAGGGATCTCGGGGCATGGACGACGTGGTGATCGTGGGAGGCGGCCACAACGGGCTCGTGGCGGCCGCGTACCTCGCCCGTGCGGGCAAGTCGGTCCGGGTGCTGGAGAAGCTGCCGCACGTCGGAGGCGCCGCGGTGAGCGCGTCGCCGTGGGCGGGCGTCGACGCGCGGCTGTCGCGGTTCTCCTACCTCGTGTCGCTGCTGCCCGACCGGATCGTGTCGGACCTCGGCCTGAACCTCGCGCTGCGGTCGCGCGCCGCGTCGTCGTACACGCCGGACGGCGGGACCGGGCTGCTCGTCGAACGCACGTCCGGTGCGGCGACCGCGCGGTCGTTCCAGGACGTCTGCGGGTCGCTCGACGACTGGGAGCGGTGGCAGCGCTGGTACGCCGACCTGGAGCTGATGGCCGCGGCCCTCGCGCCGACCCTGCTCGAACCGCTGGTGTCGCGCGAGCACCTGCGCGTGCACGTCGACGCGGTGGCCCGCGGCCGGGTGTGGGAGCAGGTCTTCGAACGCCCGCTCGGCGCGACGTTGCAGGAGCTGTTCGACAACAACCTGGTGCGCGGTGTCGTGGCCACCGACGCGCTGATCGGCACGCACGCGTCGTTGCACTCGATGGCGGCCAACAAGTGCTTCCTCTACCACGTGATCGGCAACGGGACCGGCGAGTGGAAGGTCCCCGTCGGCGGCATGGGCGCGGTCACCGCGGAGCTCGAACGGGCCGCGCGCGAGGCCGGTGCGCAGATCGTGTGCGACGCCGAGGTGACGTCGATCTCGTCGGACGGCACGACCGCGTCCGTGACCTGTCAGGACACGTCGGTGGACGCCCGGTTCGTGCTGTCCAACGTGGCGCCCTCGGTGCTGGGACGGTTGCGGGGCGAGGAGGTCCACGACGCACCCGGCTGCCAGCTGAAGATCAACATGTTGCTGCGCCGGCTGCCCGCGCTGTCCTCCGGTGTGGACCCGCGGCTCGCGTTCGCGGGCACGTTCCACCTCGACGAGTCCTACGACCAGCTGGAGACCGCCTACCTCGAGAGCGCCGCCGGCCAGGTGCCGTCGGTGCTGCCCGGCGAGATGTACTGCCACTCGCTGACCGACCCGTCCGTCCTCGGTCCCGGCCTGGAGGGGCACGAGACGCTGACGCTGTTCGGCCTGCACCTGCCCGCGGCGTTGTTCGAGGGCCGCAACGCCTCCCTCCGCGACGAGCTGGTGGCGCGCTACCTCGGCCAGCTCAACGCGCACCTCGCCGAGCCGATCGAGGACTGCCTCGCCGTGGACGCGGACGGGCGGCCGTGCATCGAGGCCCGCACCCCGCTGGACCTCGAGCAGGAGCTCGGCCTGCCGGGCGGCAACATCTTCCACGGCGAGCTCGACTGGCCGTTCGCCGAGACCGACGCCGACGTCGGCAGGTGGGGTGTGGAGACCGACGTGGACAACGTGTTCGTCTGCGGGGCGGGCTCCCGGCGCGGTGGCGGGGTGAGCGGCATCGGCGGCCACAACGCGGCGCGGGCGGTCCTCGAACGCCTCTGAGCGGAGGTCCTGTCTTGCGACATGCGTGATGACATACGTCGTCATCTCTGTTTACAGTTGTCGCCGTGGGGGACTTCTACGGAATCGCCGAGATCGCTGACGCCATGGGCCTCAGCCGCCAGCTCGTGACGGTGTGGCGCAAGCGCCGGTCGCACGGCATCCCCGAGCCCGACGCGGAGCTCGCGTCCGGCCCGATCTGGCGCAAGGAGACCGTCGAGCCCTGGATCGAGCGCACCCGCGGCCGGCTGGGCCTCGCGGGCGGCGCGGAGTCGGCGAGCCGGAGCCTGCGGCTGCGGGTGTGCCGCCGCGTGCTGCGGCTGGCCGCGCTGATGCTGGAGGAACCCCAACGCCCGCGTGTGCTGAACGAAGCCGCTGCCCAGTTGCGCGACCTGGCGCACGAGATCGACCAGACCGCGGACGACGTCGTCGGCGCCCTGCTGCGCGAACTGGTCGAGCCGGTGCGCGACCCGGACGAGGCCGCCGAGCTGTTGCGCGTGCCGATCATCGAGTCGTTGCCGCTGGTCACGGCCGTGGCGCGCAACTCGCCGGACTGGTGAGCCGCGTCTAAGGGTTTGTATATCAAGAGTTCTTGCTAAAGGGTTCTTGTTACGCGTACGGTGGTGTCATGACCGACGCTCCGATCACCGACCCCAAAGCGCTCCGGGCGCTGTCGCACCCGTTCCGGTGGAAGCTGCTCCAGGTGCTCACCGAGCAGGGTCCGCACACCGCCACGCAGTGCTCGGAGAAGCTCGAGGAGAGCGTCGCGAGCTGCTCGTACCACCTGAACATGCTGGCCAAGTACGGCTTCGTCGAGGAGGTCGAGGGGCCGGGCCGGCAGAAGCCGTGGCGGATCGTCCGCGGCCGCCAGTCCATCTCGACCGAAGGGCTCGAGGGTGAAGCGGCGATGGCGGCCGAGGCGGCCGCGATGGCCTACCTGGACCAGGAGTTCGAGCGCACGCGCGAACGCCTTCGCCGGCACGAGCACCTGCCGGAGGAGTGGCGCAAGGCGGTCGGCACCCAAGGCACCGTCAAGTTCCTCACCGTCGAGGAAGCCGCCGAGTACCAGGCCGAACTGCAGGCGCTGCTGGAGAAGTACGACGACCGCCGGCTCGACGAGTCGCTGCGGCCGGAGGGCGCGCGGGCGGTCAGGTACTTCCTGGCCGTGACGGTCGCTCCCGAATAACGAACCCCCAGTGAGGAGACCCGTCATGATCTCGCACCACGACGCGTTTGCTATCGCGAAGTTCCGTCAGCAGGAGTTCGAGGCCGACGCTGCCGCGCGCCGGCTCGTCAAGAAGACCGAGGAGGTCAGGCCCGAACCCGAACGGCGCCGGTTGCGGCTGTCCGTCCGGGTCCGGCACGCCTGATCAGGCC
Source organism: Lentzea sp. NPDC060358 (assembly GCF_042725365.1). Taxonomy (NCBI): domain Bacteria; kingdom Bacillati; phylum Actinomycetota; class Actinomycetes; order Pseudonocardiales; family Pseudonocardiaceae; genus Lentzea; species Lentzea sp. NPDC060358. The sequence goes on from NZ_JBHXCW010000074.1 coordinate 7,247, forward strand.
GCCGGCTCCAGCCGCACGATGACCGACTTGGAGGTGGGCGTCCCCGAGATGTCCGCCTTGGAGTCCAGTGGCACCAACGGGTTCGCCTCCGGGAAGTACGTCGCCACGCACCCGCGCGCGGTCGAGTAGGAGACGATCCGGAACGCGTCCGCACGCCGTTCGACGACGCCCGTCGGGTCGTCCTTCCACTCCGAGACGATGTTGACCATCTGGCCGTCGGTGAACCCGAGAGCCTTCACGTCGTCGGGGTTCACGAACACCACGCGCCGGCCGTCCTTCACGCCGCGGTAGCGGTCGTCCAGGCCGTAGATCGTGGTGTTGTACTGGTCGTGGCTGCGCAGGGTCTGCATCAGCAGCCGGCCCTCGGGCACGTCGATGACCGTCAGCTCGTTGGCCGTGAAGTTCGCCTTGCCCGTCGCCGTCGCGAACTCCTGCGAGTCGCGCGGCGGGTGCGGCAGCACGAAGCCGTCGGGCCGGCGGACGCGCGTGTTGTAGTCGGAGCAGCCCGGCACGACGCGCGCGATGTGCTCGCGGACGACGTCGTAGTCCTTCTCGAACTCCTCCCACGCGACGGGGTGGGAGGGGCCGAGCACCTTGCGGGCCAGCCGGCAGACGATCGAGACCTCGCTCAGCAGCTGCTCGGACGCCGGCGCGAGGCGGCCGCGCGAGCGGTGCACCACCGACATCGAGTCCTCGACCGTCACGAACTGCTCGCCCGAGTGCTGGACGTCGCTCTCCGTACGGCCCAGCGCGGGCAGGATGAGCGCCGTGCGGCCGTGGACGACGTGCGAGCGGTTGAGCTTCGTCGACACGTGCACGGTCAGCGAGCACTGCTCCAGCGCCTTCTCGGTCACCGGGGTGTCCGGGGTGGCGCTGACGAAGTTGCCGCCCATCGCGATGAACACCTTGCCGTGGCCGCGACGCATGGCGTTGATCGCGTCGACGGTGTCGAAGCCGTGCTTGCGCGGCACGGAGATGCCGAACTCGGTCTCCAGCGCCTTCATGAACAGCTCCGGCATCTTCTCGTAGATGCCCATCGTCCGGTCGCCCTGGACGTTCGAGTGGCCGCGCACCGGGCACAGGCCCGCGCCCGGCTTGCCGATCATGCCGCGCAGGAACATGACGTTCGCGATCTCGCGGATCGTCGGGACGCTGTGCTTGTGCTGCGTCAGGCCCATGGCCCAGCAGACGATCGTGCGCTGCGAGTCGACGAACATGCCCGCGACCTTGGTGATCTGCTCGCGGGTCAGTCCGGTCGCGGTGAGCACGCGGTCCCAGTCGAGCTCGCGCAGGCTCTCGGCGTAGGCCTCGAAGCCGTGCGTCTTGGCGCCGATGAAGGTCTTGTCGAGCTTGTCCCACTGCAGCAGCAGGTGGCCGACGGCCTGGAACAGCGCCTGGTCGCCGCCGACCTTGATCTGCACGAACTCGTCGGACAGCGCCGTGCCGCGGCCGACGACGCCCGCGACGTTCTGCGGGTTCTTGAACCGCATCAGGCCCGCCTCCGGCAGCGGGTTCACGGCGATGATCTTCGCGCCGTTCTTCTTGGCCTCCTCCAGCGCGCTGAGCATGCGCGGGTGGTTCGTGCCGGGGTTCTGGCCGACGACGACGATCAGGTCGGCGAGGTCGAAGTCCTTGATGGACACCGATCCCTTGCCGATGCCGATGGTCTCGGTGAGCGCGGAACCGGACGACTCGTGGCACATGTTGGAGCAGTCCGGCAGGTTGTTCGTGCCGAACGAGCGGACCAGCAGCTGGTAGAGGAACGCGGCCTCGTTGCTGGTGCGGCCGGAGGTGTAGAAGATCGCCTCGTCCGGCGACGGCAGCGCCGTCAGCTCGTCGGCGATGAGCGTGAACGCCTCGTCCCAGGCGATCGGTGTGTAATGCGTCGCACCGGGGCGCAGCACCATCGGTTCGGTGATCCGGCCCTGCTGCCCGAGCCAGTAGTCGGTCCTCGTCCGCAGGCTCTCGAGGGAGTTCGCGGCGAAGAACTCGGGCCCGATCCGCCGCTTGGTGGCCTCCTCGGCGACGGCCTTGGCGCCGTTCTCGCAGAACTCCGCCATCTTGCGGTGGCCCTGCGGCTCCGGCCAGGCACAGCCCGGGCAGTCGAACCCTTCACGCTGGTTGAGCAGCCGCAACGTCTTGACCGTGCGTCCCACGCCCATCTGCTCGACCGCGCGGTCGAGCGACACGAGCACACCGGGAACACCCGCTGCCCACGTCTTGGGGGTGCTGACTTCGAGCGCGGACTCGTCGACGTCGTGCTGCGGAGGCTTGCTGCTCATGCCTCCATTCAACGCCGATCGACGTCGGCACCGCCAGCGCCCCCGGAGAACGCGGCGGCACCGCCCGTCACGGGCCCCAAGGGGTTTGAACGGTCCGTGACGGTCAATTGTGATCGCCGTCACTGACGCCCGGCACCTCTGAAAGGGTGATCAGCGGCAGGTGTCCTCCGTCGGGATCTCCCCGCCCGCGGTGAAGTGCCTGCGCTCGTCCTGGACGGGGCTGCCGCCCTGCTGGAGCGGCTCGATGAACTGCGGGCCGAGGAAGCCCTCGTCGGAGGCCTTGCACGCGATCGAGTACCGGTGGCCCTGCGCCTTGAGCGGCCACAGCCCCTCCGGAGTGATCTCGTACGTCACCCTCTCGCGGACGGCGGCGATCATCTCCATCTGGTCCAGGAGCTTCTTCGGGTCCGGGGGCTCGAACGCGTAGACGTACACGTGGTCCGCCGTCACGGTCTTGTTGCCGTCCCGCTCGCCGAGCGTCATCGTCCCGGACGCCTTGATGCCGTTCGGGAACAGCTTCGTGCCCGGCTTGAGGCGGGTGGTCCAGTGGTGGAGGTTGGCGGCGACGTGGTCGCGGGCGTCCGGCGCCAGCAGCGCGAGGTAGCGGTCCGGCCTGAGGTCGCTGATCGTCGCGGGGTCCAGCCGGGCCGCGACGAGCGCCTGCCGCACCTGCTCGAACGCCGGGTCGGTGGACGGGACGACGATGCCCCGCTCGCCGTCGGACCACTGCTCGGCGGGCGTGCCGGCGAAGGGCTGCTCGACGTTCACGCCCGAGTGCGGCAGGTCCACGTCCGGCAGCGAGACGCCGTCGAACGTCCCCGTCCGGTGCAGCCCGAACACCACCGCTCCGACCGCGACGAGCGCGATCGCCGCGACGATCTTGCCGCTGTGCCTGCGCAGCCGCGCCCGGCGCCGCTGCCCGCGGACCTCCCGTCTGGCGCGTCTGTTCGCGCCGCGGATCCAGGCCGAGTCCTGGAGGTCCGGGTGGTCCTCGATGTCGTAGTGCACTTTCCCCCAAGTGATCGGCGCACATCATTGATCACCGGAGACGGCGCCGCCTCCGGCCCGGCCCGGATTGTCGCCGTGCCGTTATCAGGTATCTCGTTTCAAGTCGATAGCCCGCCCTCCGTAGACTTCTCGGCTGTGACTGAACTCGACACCGCACCCCAGCGTCCCGACCTCCCCGCCGCGTGGACTCCGGCGGAGGTAGAGGCGGAGCTGTACCAGCGGTGGGTCGACCGGCGGTACTTCGAGGCGGACGTCAAGAGCGACAAGCCGCCGTTCACGATCGTGCTGCCCCCGCCGAACGTCACCGGCTCGCTGCACATGGGCCACGCCATGAACCACAGCGTCATGGACGCGCTGTCGCGCCGCCGCCGCATGCAGGGCTACGAGGTCCTGTGGCTGCCGGGCATGGACCACGCCGGCATCGCGACGCAGAACGCCGTCGAGCGCGAGCTCGCGAAGCAGGGCCTGTCGCGGCAGGACCTCGGGCGCGAGAAGTTCGTCGAGCGCGTCTGGGAGTGGAAAGAGGAGTACGGCGGCAAGATCCTCGACCAGATGAAGCGGCTCGGCGACGGCATCGACTGGTCGCGCGAGCGCTTCACCATGGACGAGGGGCTGTCCCGCGCCGTCCAGACGATCTTCAAGAAGATGTACGACGACGGCCTGATCTACCAGGCCGAGCGGATCATCAACTGGTGCCCGCGCTGCCAGACCGCGCTCTCGGACATCGAGGTCGACCACAGCGAGGACGAGGGTGAGCTCGTCTCGATCCGCTACGGCGACGGGGACGCGTCGATCGTCGTCGCGACCACGCGCGCCGAGACGATGCTGGGCGACACCGCGGTCGCCGTCCACCCCGACGACGAGCGCTACCGGCACCTGATCGGCACCGAGGTCGAGCTGCCGCTGACCGGCCGCCGCATCCCGATCGTCGCCGACACGCACGTCGACCCGAAGTTCGGCACCGGCGCCGTGAAGGTCACGCCCGCGCACGACCCGAACGACTTCGAGATCGGCCAGCGCCACGACCTGCCGAACCTGACGGTCCTGGACGGCCGCGGCACCATCACGGTGCCCGGCCCGTTCCTCGGCCTCGACCGGTTCGAGGCGCGCCCGGCGATCGTCGCCGCGCTGCGCGAGGAAGGCCGGGTCGTCGCGGAGAAGCGGCCTTACGTCCACTCCGTCGGGCACTGCTCGCGGTGCAACACGGTCGTCGAGCCGCGGCTTTCGCTGCAGTGGTGGGTCAAGGTCGAGACGATCGCCGCCGCCGCGTCGGCCGCCGTCCGCGACGGCCGCACCAAGATCCACCCGGCCGAGCTGAACAAGCGGTACTTCGACTGGACCGACAACCTGCACGACTGGTGCATCTCGCGCCAGCTGTGGTGGGGCCACCGGATCCCGGTCTTCTACGGCCCGAACGGCGAGGTCGTCTGCGTCGGACCGGACGACGAGGTCCCGACCGGTGAGGGCTGGCGCCAGGACGAGGACGTCCTCGACACGTGGTTCTCCTCGGGCCTGTGGCCGTTCTCGACGCTGGGCTGGCCGGACTCGACCGAGGACCTCCGCAAGTTCTACCCGACGTCCGTTCTCTCGACCGGCTACGACATCCTGTTCTTCTGGGTCGTCCGGATGATGATGTTCGGCCTGTACGCGATGGACGAGGTCCAGCCGTTCGACCACGTCTTCCTGCACGGCCTGATCCGCGACCAGTACGGCAAGAAGATGTCGAAGTCCAAGGGCAACGGCATCGACCCGCTCGGCTGGATGGAGCGCTACGGCGCGGACGCCACCCGGTTCACGCTGCTGCGCGGCACGAGCCCCGGTTCGGACATGGCCGTCGCCGAGGAGTGGGCCGCCGGGTCGCGCAACTTCACCACGAAGCTGTGGAACGCCACCAGGTTCGCGCTCGCCAACGGCGCGACGGTCGCGCGTCCGCTGCCCGAGCGCTCCGAGCTGACGGCGGCCGACCGCTGGATCCTGGACGAGCTCGACGCGCTGGTGTCCACTGTGGACACGAACTTCGAGGCGTTCCAGTTCTCACGTGCCTGCGAGGCGCTCTACAGCTTCACGTGGGACGAGTTCTGCGACTGGTACCTGGAGATCGCGAAGGTCCAGATCGCCGACGGCCGCGCCGAGGCCACGCAGTCCGTCCTGGGCCACGTCCTCGACGTCCTGCTGCGCCTGCTGCACCCGGCGGTCCCGTTCATCACCGAGACGCTGTGGACGTCGCTGACCGGCGGTGAGTCGCTGGTCGTCGCCGACTGGCCGAAGGCCTCGGGCGCGGAGCGCGACCTCGACGCGAAGGCCGAGGTCGAGGGCCTGAAGAAGCTCGCGACCGAGATCCGCCGGTTCCGCTCGGAGCAGGGCCTCAAGCCGGGCCAGAAGGTCGCGGGCAAGGTCCGCGGCGCGTGCTGCGTCGGCCTGACCGACCAGGTCCCGTCGGTCCGCGCGATGACGAAGCTGACCGAGCCGGGCGAGGAGTTCACCGTCTCCGCGACGCTCGAGGTCGGTCTGCCCAAGGGCGCGGTGAAGGTCGAGCTGGACCTGTCCGGCGCGATCGACGTCGCCGCCGAGCGCAAGCGCCTGGCGAAGGACCTCGCCGTGGCGCAGAAGGAGCTCGAGGGCACGACCAAGAAGCTGGGCAACGAGGCGTTCCTCGCCAAGGCGCCCGCCGACGTCCGCGCGAAGATCGAGGAGCGCAAGGCCACGGCCGAGTCCGAGATCGCCCGCATCAACGAGCGCCTGGCCGCGCTGCCGGAGAAGTGATGGAGACCAACCTCGACGAGTTCCTCGACGTCGAGAACGAGCTCGACCAGCGGTGGCCCGAGACCAAGCTCGAGCCGTCGCTGGAGCGGATCAAGGCACTGGTCCACGTGCTCGGCGACCCGCAGACGTCGTTCCCGGTCGTGCAGCTCACCGGCACGAACGGCAAGACGTCGACGTCGCGCATGACCGATGCGCTGTTCTCGCGCATCGGTCTGCGCACCGGCCGGTACACGAGCCCGCACCTGCAGCTCGCGACCGAGCGGATCAGCCTCGACAACTCCCCGATCAGCCCCGAGCGCTACGTCGAGGTCTACCGCGACGTCGAGCCGTACGTCGCGATGGTCGACGGGCGGTCCGAGATCCGGATGAGCAAGTTCGAGGTGCTCACCGGCATGGCCTACGCGGCCTTCGCGGACGCGCCGGTCGACGTCGCGGTCGTCGAGGTCGGCATGGGCGGCACGTGGGACGCGACGTCCGTCGCGGACGCGAAGATCGCCGTGCTCACCCCGATCGGCCTCGACCACACCGAGTACCTGGGCACCCGTCCCGAGGACATCGCGGTGGAGAAGGCCGGGATCATCAAGCCGGGCTCGGTCGCGATCATCGGCGAGCAGACGCCCGAGGTCATGAAGGTGCTCCTCACCCGCGCCGCCGAGGTGGACGCCACCATCGCGCGGTTCGGCAGCGAGTTCGGCGTCGTCTCCCGCGCGGTCGCGGTGGGCGGCCAGATGATCACGCTGCAGGGCCTCAGCGGCGTCTACGAGGACATCTTCCTGCCGCTGCACGGCGAGCACCAGGCGGCCAACGCCGCGCTGGCGCTGGCCGCGGTCGAGGCGTTCTTCGGCGCGGGTCCCGACCGGCAGATCAACCTCGACGTCGTCCGCGAGGGCTTCGCGTCGGTCGTCAACCCCGGCCGGCTGGAGCGCGTCCGCTCCGCTCCCAACGTGTTCGTCGACGCGGCCCACAACCCGCACGGCGCCGCGGCCCTGGCCAAGGCGCTCGAGTCGGAGTTCGGCTTCCGCAAGCTGGTCGCGGTCGTGGCCGTCATGTCCGACAAGGACGCCGAGGGCATCCTCTCCGCGCTGGAGCCCGTGGTGCAGGAGCTGGTCATCACCACCAACTCGTCGCCGCGCGCGATGGACCCGGACGTGCTGGCGGGCCTGGCCGTGCCGATCTTCGGCGAGGACCGCTTCGAGGTGCGCCCCCGTCTCGTGGACGCCGTCGAGGAGGCCATCCACCTGGCCGAGGACGAGCAGTCCGGCGGCGGCGTCATCGTCACCGGCTCCGTCGTCACCGCGGGCGAGGCCCGCGCGCTGTTCGGGAAGGAGCCGGCATGACCACCCCGGCGCCGTTGAAGAAGGACCCGATGAAGGCGTTCCGGGGCATCATGGCCGGCACGCTGATCCTCGAGGTCATCGTCGTCGCCCTGGCCCTGCCGGTGATCGCCAAGCTGCACGGCGGCGTCACGTCCGCGGTGGGCTGGGTCGCGTTCGGCTTCATCGCGGTGTTCGTCGCGATGTGCGCGTTCGTCCGCCGCCCGTGGGCGATCGCCGCCGTCGTGTGCCTGCACGTCCTGCTGATCGCGACGTGGCTGCTGCTGCCCGCGCTGGGCGTGATCGGCGTGATCTTCGGGCTGGTGTGGGCGTACCTGCTGTGGCTGCGCCGGGACCTGCTCAAGCGCATGGCCGAGGGCAGGTTGCCCGCGCAGCAACAGGCGCAGCAGGAAGAACAGGCCTGACCGCGGGCGAGCGGTCAGGCCTGCGGGCTACTTCTGCGCGCTGAGCTCCTGCTGACCCTGCTCATAGCTCTCGTCCCAGTTCGCGCCTTCCTTGAACGCCTCCGACGCGCCGGTCCTGCCGAGCGCGACGGGCTTCACGGTGTCGGCGAACCCGTCGCGGCCGCGCGGCGCCATGACGTCGTCGACCCGGTTGGCCGCGTTCTTCATGGCGTCGTTGCCGAAGGTCAGCTTGTCGCGGATCGCGTTGTTGGCGCCGGCGAACCCGTCCTCGATCTGCCGCACCGAGGAGTGGTTCCTGCCGATCGCGCGGCCGACCTCCTTGGCCTTGCGGCCGATGTTCACCGCGGCCTTGGCGAGCGAGTCGGACACGCCCTTGAGCCTGTCGAACTTGCGGACCGCCTGCGCGAGCTTCATCAGCAGCTTGCTGACCTTGCCCGCGATCTTGCCCGCCGTCGACGCGGCCCTGGCCACGGCCCAGCCGGTGAACGCGGCGATCGAGGCGCCGAAGCTGCACCAGCTCGTCGCGAGCGCCGTCACCGCGGCGATGACGAACTCCGCCACCACGTCGGCCACGATGTCGCGGATGATGCCGCGCACGGCCGCGACCAGGACCCCCGTGCCGCGGATGCCGCCCGCGACGGCGTTGGCCGCCCCCTCCAGCGACTTGACCTGCTCGGCGAGCGTGGCGGCCGCCGCGCGGTAACCGTCGCCGGACTTGCCGGTCCACGTGGCGGTCTGGCCGGTGGCGGCCTGCGCGTAGTCGTTGCCGACCTTCGCGCACGCCTTGGCGACCTCGCCCCAGGTGGCCGCGACGACGTTGATCGCACCGGGGTCGCCGGCGAGCATGTCGAGCGGTTCCTTGAGGAACGACACGTGCTCGATCAGCCAGCCGATGCCCGCGCCCACGAGCGTGCCGAGCGGGTTCGCGACGAACCCGAGCACGTCGAGCCCGAGCGCGACGCCGTCGAAGGCCCAGTCGCTCGGGTTGTTGAAGTCCTCCGCGCACTTCCAGACGGTGTCGACGATCCGCGCACCGTCGGTGGCGTTGTCCGCACTGACGTCGAGAACCATCACTGCCCCCTGAACTTGGCGAAGAGCTTGGCGTGCTCCTCGTCGGTCTGCTGCGTGACGTCCGCGCAGTCGCGCAGCGCGTCGGCGACGTCCGGCAGCGCGGCGGCCAGCTCGTTGATGGAGTTCGCGATCGCCGCGATGTGGATGCGCACGGGAACGCTGAAGGCCTGGCCGATGATTCCGTACGTGTCGACGCCCAGGTCGACGCCCTGACCGCGCCCGGCGGCCCGCGTGAGCTCCGTGCCCATCGACTGCACGGTGCCCGCGTGGCTGGTCACGTCGGCGGGAACCATTGTGAAATCTGACACCGGGACCCCTTACCGGTAGATGGTGCCGAACGGCTCGTCGTCGTCCGGCCGCTGGCTCGGCCGTCGTTGCTGTTGCTGCTGCGGTTCCTCGGTCTCCTCCGGCTGCTGCGCCGCGGTGACCTGGTCGCGCAGGAAGTCCATCGCCGGCGTGCCGCCGATCAACGGCTGCATCGTGGTTTCCACCTGCCGGGCGACGGCCGCCTGCCCCCTGCCGACGGTCTCGGTGATCAGGGCGGCGAGCTGGTCGTGCGACATCCGCATCGCCGCCGGCGTCAGGCTCAGCTTCTCCAGCCGCCCACCCGGCGCCATCGTCACCGCCACCGACCGGTCGGGGCTGCTCACGTCGGCCCGCAACGCCTTGAGCTGCGCCTGCGTCTCCTCAGCGCGCTGCCCGATCTCGGTGACGCGACGCAGGTAGTCGTCGAGCCGCTGCTGCCCAGCCCCCGGTTCTGCAGAACTCATGGAGGCTCAGACTGGCGAACGGCCCCGGCGGTTCCCGTCAGTTCCGGACGAGTTGGGCGACCATGTCCCGCGCGGACTGTCGCGTGCCGACCGTGACCACGAGCAACGCCACCAGGATCACCGCGTCCCTGGCCCCCGCGAGCCACACGACCACCGGCGCGTGTCCGGGAACGTTCAGGACGACCTTGACGACCGCGACCACGACGAGCACCGCGATCACCGCGGCCGGCACCCAACCGGTGTTGTGCGGCACCGGTTTCTGGCTGTCGAGGTAGGACTGTCCATAGCGGACGACCCGGGCCGCGTCCCTGTGCACGCTCTCGGCCACGAGCCCGACGACGACCGCGACCAGCACGGCGAACCCGGCGAACACCCCGGACGGCAGGTCGACGAGCCAGGCGTCCTCCAGCTCCGGCCACGGCGACACGAACCCGCCGACCCGGCGCGGCGCGTCGAAGAACGGCATGGACGCCAGCCCTTCGGCCACCGCGGCCCCGAGCCCCAGCCACGCGTACAACCGCAACCGCCGGACCCGCCGCGTGACGGGCGTGCCCCGCACGTCCGCCTTGGACACCGCCCACTTCTCCTCGGCCTTCACGCTCTCCCTGCCGGGAACCACCGACAGCACAGCGGCCCCGCCCATCCACAACGCCAGCAACCCGAGCGCCACCACGGCGAGCGGCCCGGCGAGGAACCACCGGGCGCTGTCGTTGACCCCGGGCGCCCTGCTGGACCGGAACACCGGCACGTCGACCTGCCCCGGCGCGAGCTGCCCCGGCTGGAACCGGACCTGCTCGGTACCCCCACCGTCCCACCGCACGTCGGCCGTGCACCCGAAGCTGGTGCCGACACCCCACCGCCCGACCGGCCCGTGCTCGCTGCACGCGGTGGGCGTGGCGGTGCCGGTCAGCACGGCGTCGACGGAGCCGAGCAGCACGTCGGTGGTGCGGATCGTCGTGGCCAGGGCCAGCAGGGCGAGGAGGGCGGCGAGGCCGAAGGCTGGTGCGCGCACGCCGTCACCCTAGACAGCCAGGAATCATTTTTCCGGTTGTCTGGACAACGAACAAATGCCGAGTGCCGGGGATGCCGCGAAGTGCCGCGGAGGTGACGAAAAGTGCAGAAGAACGAAGCGCTTCGCACTTCGCGCCGTCACCCGGCGCATTGTCAGCGGTGACACTTCCCGCTGTTCACCCGATCGTGCTTTGAAACCGGGACGAGGCCTGTGGCCTGGCGCTATGCTGCTGGACGCACGATTCTGCAAGGAGGGCACTGGGGATGAGCGGGACCAAGGTCGATCTCGAGACACTGCGCGCCGCGATCAAGGAGTACGAGTCGATCCGCGACGAGTTGATGACCGCGAAGCACACGGGTGAGGCGTTGATCAGGGTCAAGGGGGCCGGGCGCGACACCCCGAGCCAGGTCTACGCGACCTGGGCGGTCAACGCGGGGCAGATGCACCAGCAGTCGAACCAGCAGCTGCAGGACGCGCTGACCACCCGCATCGACAACCTGAAGGCCACCTTGCAGCAGTACGAGCTGACCGAGCAGGGCAACCAGGCCAACCTCAAGCCGAAGGACTGAGCAGTTGCGCATCCGAAACATCGTCGTCGGCGCCGCCGCAGTCGCACTGCTGGCAGGTTGTGACACCGGCGGCGGAGCCACGGGCACGCCGACGAACACCACCCCGCCGCCGAGCTCCAGCGCCGGCGGCGGAGCGCCCGAGGTGCGCAACCCGCTCGACCTGAGCGCCGTCGAGGCTGCTCCGTGCTCGGCGCTCACGCCGGCCCAGGTCGAGTCGTTCGGGTTGCCGGGTGTCGCGGGCAAGGTGAACACCAGCTCGCCCGGAGCGTCCTGCATCTGGCTGGGCGCGAGCACACCGGCCAAGGTCGCTCCCGCCCTCACGGTCCTGCCCGGGGGCACGAACCTCGACTCGGTCTACCGCAACAAGGACAACGGCACCTACGCCGTGTTCGAGCCCATGGCCGACGTCCAGGGCTACCCCGCGGTCCTCACCCTCGCCACCGACGAGCGGTCGAAGGGCAATTGCGAGATCGTCGTGGGTGCCACCGCCGACAAGGCGATCCTCTTCACGATCCAGGCCGTCACCGGCAGCCCCAAGTTCGCGGACCCGTGTGGCGCGGTCACCGAGTTCGCCACCCTCGCCGTCACCACGATCAAGGCAGGTGCGAAATGACCCAGCCCGCGCCCAGCTGCTTCAGCCAGGACAACACCAGAGCCGACGCGCTCTCGGGCCACACGATCCACAACCTGATGACCACCGGTCCGGGGACCGGCTCGGCGCAGGCCGGGGCCAACGCCGCCGCCGCCCTGGAGAGCACCTACGCCTCGGTCGAGACCAGGCTCAAGCGGGTCGGCGAGACCCTGGGCGAGGCGTGGAGCGGTGCCAGCGCGGACGCCGCCCAGGCCGCCGGCAACCCCATCAACCAGGCGATGATCCAGATGCAGGACTCGCTGCGCCAGGCCGACACCTCGCTGTCCAACCAGGTCTACCAGTTCAACTACAACAAGGCGCAGCTCAAGGACATGCCGGCCAGCAAGCCCGACACGGGCTTCTGGGACGACGTGACGCCGTGGGACACCGACGCCGAGGACGCCGTCAACGGCTACAACAGCGACGAGGCGCACAACCGCAAGGTCTACAGCGAGTTCCAGAGCGCCAGCAACACCAACCGCGGTGATCTGCCACAGGAGTTCCCCGGCGTCACGGCCGACAACCTCAACGTCGAGATCGCCGACACCGGCGGCGACAACGGGCAGGACAAGACCAGCAACATCGGCAACGCCGGGCGGCCGACCGGCAACACCGGCACGTTCCCGAGCTCGACCGGGTCGCCGCAGGGCACGACCGGGGGCAGCTGGACCGGGGTGGGCAGCCTCAACGGCGGCGACCAGACCAGCACCAGCGGCGTGGGCGGCGGTGGCGACACCAGCACCATCACGCGGCCGGGCGACCTCACCGGTGGCGGCCGGCCCGTCGTCGGCGGCGTGATCGAGCGGCCGCCGAACACGGGCATCCCGCCCATCGGGGTGCCGGTCGGTCCGGGCATCGGCGGTCCGGGCGGAACGGGTCCCGGCCGCGGCGGCACCGGCGGTGGCAAGTTCGGCGGCGGGCCCGGTGGCAGCGGCGGCGGCAAGTTCAGCGGCGGACCCGGCGGCAGCGGCGGCGGCAAGTTCGGCGGCAGCGGTGGCAGCGGCGGCTCCGGGGGATCGGGTCGCTTCGGCGGCGGCGGTCTCGGCAGCGGCAGCGGTCTGGGCAGCGGCAACGCGAGCGGCACGGCCGGGCAGCAGCCCGGCGGCAAGTCCGGCGTGTTCGGCGCCATGGGCGACCACGGGCCGAACGCCGGTGCGCGCGGTGGTGCCGCGGGTGCCGCCGGCCGGCCCGGTGCCGCCGGTGCGGGTGGCATGGGCGGTCACGGCCAGAAGGGGCAGGGGGAGGACGACCTGGAGCACAAGTCGGCCGACTACCTGGTCAACGAGGAGAACACCAACGAGATCATCGGCGACATGCCGATGGTCGCGCCGCCGACGATCGGGGGGTGACGTGCTGCGGTCGTCCATCCAGCTGTCCGACCTCGCGTTCGACGTGCTGTGGAAGCAGGAGAAGCTGGGGCAGTACCACCCGGCGCTCTCCGTCGACTCGCCGGGGGAGACCGAGGACGAACGCGCCGTCATCGAGCGCGACGTCCTCGGTGAGCTGCGCAAGGTCGGGCTCGACCACCCGGACGTGCGGGGCACGCTGCACCTGATCGCGAAGGCCGACGCGGACTACTCGGCGTGGATCGCCCTCACGCCGAGCGAGACCAGGCCCGTGGTCGTGGCGGCGAACGCGCAGCACGGGGTGCTCGCCGTGCACGACAACGGGTTCGTGCAGCTGCACCCGATCCGGCCGGAGAACGCGCCGGAGGTCCTCGCGATGCAGCTGCCGGACGTCCCGGCGGGCAAGGGCCAGTCGATCAACGTCCACGAGTCGGAGCTCAAGGCGCACCAGCCCGGCAAGTCCACGCCGTCGATCTCGTTGCGGCAGTTGCTCGCCCAGCCCCGCCAGGGCACGGCGAAGCTGTACGCGGCCAAGCGCGGCGCGGACGGCCGGCAGCGGGCCAAGACCTTCCTCACCACGATCGACTTCGAGGACGGCCGCTGGCTCGTGGTCAAGTACACCGACCAGAACCACCAGACGTGGGTGCACGCCACTCCCGCGTCCCGCCAGATCATCACCGACTGGCTCAAGCGCCTCACCTGACGAGCGGCGACGGTCGGAGTTCACCTGCGGTTCCACCCCCGGTCAGACCGGGGGACTAGAAACCGCGCATGACCTTCGACCGTCGCACGTTGTTCAAGGCAGGCGCACTCGGCACGGCCGCCGCGCTGGCGCCCACGGGCGTCAGCCTCGCGAGGACCGGCCGCCCGACTCTCACGCACGGCGTGCAGTCCGGCGACGTCACCTGGAACGGCGGCATCGTGTGGACGCGCGCCGACCGGCCGTCCCGGATGCTCGTCGAGGTGTCCCACGACCCCGGGTTCCGGTTCTCCCGGCGCGTCCGCGGGCCGCTGCTCACGCCGGAGACCGGTGGCACGGGCCAGGTCCGCCTCGACCACCTGCTGCCCGGCCGCACCGCCCACTACCGCGTCACCGCCGAGGACCTCGACGGCCGCACCCGCAGCGAGGCCGTCACCGGCAGCTTCACCACCGCGCCGCTGGGCCGCGACGAGGTGCGGTTCGTGTGGTCCGGTGACGTGGCGGGCCAGGGCTGGGGCATCAACCCCGACATCGGCGGCATGCCGATCTTCCGGGCCATGGCGGACCGCAGGCCGGACTTCTTCCTGCACAGCGGCGACACCGTCTACTCCGACAACCCGATGCAGCCCGCGGTGACGCTCCCGGACGGCCGGATCTGGCGCAACCTCGTCACCCCGGAGAAGTCGAAGGTCGCCGAGACCCTCGACGAGTACCGCGGCCAGTTCGCCTACAACTTCCTCGACGAGAACGTCCGCAGGTTCGCCGCGCAGGTCCCGGTGATCGCGCAGTGGGACGACCACGAGGTCACCAACAACTGGTTCCCGGGAGAGCTTCTTGATCTCCCGCAGTACACCGAGAAGCGCGTCGACGTGCTGGCACAGCGGGCCTTCCAGGCGTTCCACGAGTGGATGCCGATCGACCGGACACGTGCCGTGGACGGCCGGGTGTACCGGAAGTTCTCCTACGGCCGCAACGTCGACGTCTTCGTGCTCGACATGCGCACCTACAAGGACAGGAACACCGCGCCGAAGGACCAGCCGGGCGTGATCCTCGGCGCGAAGCAGGCGCAGTGGCTCGTGCGGGAACTGTCCCGCAGCACCGCCACCTGGAAGATCATCGCGGCGGACCTGCCGATCGGCCTCACGGTCCCGGACGGCACCGACGTCGAGGGCGTCGCGAACGGACTGCCCGGCGCGCCGAACGGCCGCGAGCACGAGATCGCGTGGGTGCTGCGGGAGCTCAAGCGGCGCAAGGTCCGCAACACCGTGTGGCTCACCGCGGACGTGCACTACACCGCCGCGCACCACTACTCGCCCGACCGCGCGGCCGTCGGCGACTTCGACCCGTTCTGGGAGTTCGTGTCCGGTCCGCTGCACTCCGGTGCGTTCGGCCCGAACACCCTCGACCCGACGTTCGGTCCGCAGGCGGTGTTCGTGCACGCGCCGCCCGCCGCGAACACCAGTCCGCTCGACGGGTTCCAGCACTTCGGCGAGGTCGAGGCGACCCGGCACGAGCTCACGGTCTGGCTGCGTGACGCGACCGGCACCTCGCTGTGGTCCAAAACGCTCAGGGCGGCCTGACGCCCGACGTAGTGTCGGTGGGTGCCCATCTCGTTCGACGCCACCGGTTTCCGCCAGCTCGACCGGTTCATCTGGCAGCACCCGAGTGGTGACCAGGCGGTCCTGACCTACTACGACCGCACGCCCGACCTGCCCGCCGGGCTGGTCGACCTGCCCCGGCTCAGGCACGACCTCGCGCTCGTCCACGGCGAGACCGGCTGCCTGGTCGAGGCGCACGTCGTCCAGCTCGACGGGGTGCCGGCGCTGCTGCGGATCATCAAGATGCCGCTGCCGGACCAGCCGCACGGGCAGGCGTTCGTCTGCTCGTTCACGATCCCCAAGGCCACCTGCAGCGCCGTGCTGCAGCTCGGGGCTCTGGAACGTGGCATGACGGGCGCGCGCGAAGCCGTGCTCGCGGCGGAGATCGGGTTCGAGAACTGGGTCCAGCCGCACCCGTACACGCCGGAACTGCAAGGCGTGCTGCCGTTCCACGCGGGCGACCACCCGCAGCACGACGCGAGGTTCCCCGACCACCCGTTGTCGCGCGTGCGCGCGTGGGCGCACCACGTGGTCCGCACGGCACGGGTCGACCCGCAGTTCGCGGCGCTGCCGCCGTTCCAGGTGCGGGCGACGGCGCCGGTCGAGCCCGGCCAGACGCTGGTGACGGCCCTGCCGAGCCTGCCGGTCAAGGACTTCGTCGGTCTGCTGGCCGGCGACCGCACGACGTTCTGGCGCACCACCGACCCGAAGCTGAAGGAGATGCTCGGCCGCGGACTGCTGGGCCGGTCCCCGCTCGCGGACAGCCGGTTCCGCGACCTGATCATGATCGACCTCGAGTCGGGCGAGGCGATGCTCCCCGACCGCTTCACCACCGACGGCGCCGTGACCGCGCACGCCACGCGCCTGGAACAGGTCACGCTCCAGGAGGCGGACGCCGAGCTGACCGACGACGACGTCGTCGACGCCTACCGGTGGGCGGGCCGCATGGCGGGTGTGGCGGCCGAACGCGGTGAGCACCTCTCCCTCGAACCGATCGAGCACGACGGCGACCAGGCCGACCCGCACGTCCTGCTCGCCGTGCAGCCGCACGAGGGGCAGCACGTCGTCGTCGCCCGGTTCTCACCGCCGCCGGGCGAAGGCCCGCTGGCGGGATCGGCGAGCCGCAGCGCCCCGGCGACGACCGAGTCCGTCGAGGGCATCGGCGTCGTGGCGGGCATGGCGGTCAACGAGTGGCGCACGCACCCGCTCCGCCTGGCGATCACGTACCGGCGCTCGGCGGGCTGACCGCAAACATTTGCAAGGCCCGACGTATTGTTTCCCGCTGTTTGTCGTGGTTTCGTGCAGCAGCCCTGCAAGAAGTTGCGACAAGGAGGTCGCGATGCGTCGGGTCGTCGCCGCGCTCGCTGCACTGGTTCTACTACCCCTCACACCGGTCCAGGCCGTTGCCGCTCCACCGCAACGTCTTGCCGTGGGCGAGGTGGTGGACGTCGCGCCCGGTGTGCGCGACGGGGACGCGAGGCTCGCGTTGCCGCCCAAGCGCGACGACCTGCGGGGTGAGCGCTTCTACTTCGTGATGCCCGACCGGTTCGCGAACGGCGACCCGTCGAACGACCGCGGGCGCTCCCGCACCGCCGAGCACGGCTTCAACCCCGCCGACAAGGGCTTCTACCACGGCGGCGACCTCAAGGGCCTGCGGCAGAAGCTCGACTACCTCGACGGCATGGGCATCACGGCGATCTGGATGACGCCGATGTTCCTCAACCGCTGGGTGCAGGGCGACAGCGCCGGCTACCACGGCTACTGGACCCTGGACTTCACCAAGCTGGACCCGCACTTCGGCACCACGCAGGAGATGCGCGACCTGATCCGCGACGCGCACCGGCGCGGCATCAAGGTCTTCTTCGACATCGTCGCGAACCACACCGCCGACGTGATCAAGTACGCTGAGGGCAAGAACCAGTACGTCTCGACCGGCGCCCAGCCGTACCTCGACGCGAGCGGCAAGCCGTTCGACCTCGGCGACTACGCGGGCAAGAAGGACTTCCCGAAGCTCGACGCGCAGAAGTCGTTCCCGCACACGCCGGTCAAGGACGGGCCGACGAAGTTCCCGTTGTGGCTCAACGACTCCACGCTCTACCACAACCGCGGCGACTCGACGTTCTCCGGTGAGTCGAGCGAGCAGGGCGACTTCTCCGGCCTCGACGACCTGATGACCGAGCACCCGCGCGTGGTGAACGGCATGAAGGACATCTTCACGAGCTGGATCGACACGCTCGACATCGACGGCTACCGCGTCGACACCGTCAAGCACGTCAACCTGGAGTTCTGGCAGGCCCTCGCGCCGCACGTGAAGCAGTACGCGAACCGCAAGGGCAAGAAGGACTTCTTCGTCTTCGGCGAGGTCTTCGACTCCTCGGCCGAGAACACCTCGAAGTACACGACCACCGGCAGGATGCAGGCCACGCTCGACTTCCCGTTCCAGAGCAGCGCGCAGGCCTTCCTGTCCGGCAAGGGCTCCCAGCGCCTCGGCGAGGTGCTGCTCGACGACGACCGCTACACCGACGCCGACTCCAACGCCTCGTCGCTGCCGACGTTCCTCGGCAACCACGACATGGGCCGCATCGCCTGGATGATCCGCAACGACCGGCCCGGCATCTCCGACGCCGAACTGCTCGAGCGGCTCAAGCTCGGCAACCAGCTGATGTACCTGTGGCGCGGCAACCCGGTCGTCTACTACGGCGACGAGCAGGGCTTCGCGGGCACGGGCGGCGACAAGCTGGCCCGCCAGGACATGTTCGCCTCCAAGACGCCCGAGTACATGGCGGAGAAGCTGATCGGCTCCGACCGCACGGGCGCGATGGACAACTTCGCCCCCTCGCACCCGCTCTACCAGCAGCTCAAGGCGCTCGCGGCGCAGGTCGACAAGGACCCGGTGTGGCGTGACGGCAACCAGGTGCTGAGGTACGCCGAAGGGGACGTGTTCGCGTTCAGCCGCATCCTCGGCCGCGAGCACCTCGTTGTCGCCAACGCCGGCACGTCGCCCGCGACCGTCACCGTGCCCGTGTCGTCCGCGGGCTTCGAAGGTGCGCAGATCCGGAACGGCCGCGTCACGGTCACCGTGCCCGCGCTGTCGACCGTGGTGCTCAAGGGAACCAGCGACGTCGCGAAGTCGAAGCCGACGCCGACGCTGGTCGCCCCGGCGGCCGGAACCGTGCTGGACGAGCGGGTCGAGCTCCGCGCGGACGGCATCGGCGCGCCCAACGCCGCCGCCACCTTCGCCGCCCGCGTCGAGGGCACTCGCGACTGGACCGTGCTCGGCACCGACGACGCCGCGCCGTACCGCGTTTTCGCTGACCTGTCGGCACTTCCGGGCGCGGCGGTCGGCAAGCGCGTCGAACTGCGCGTGGTCGCGAAGTCCGGCGAGATCGGCGCGGACGGGGCGTTCGTGACTCTCGTCGCCGCGCCGCCGGTGCAGGACCCCGGCACGAAGAACCCGGACTGGCTGGTCGTGCACTACGCGCGCGACAACTACGACGGCTGGGGCCTGCACGTCTGGGGCGATGTCGAGACGCCCACCGAGTGGGGCGCGCCGGCGCCGTTCGCGGGGGAGGACGCCTACGGGCGCTTCGCCTGGGTGAAGCTGAAGCCGGGCGCCAAGTCCGTCGGGCTCATCGCGCACAGGGGTGACGAGAAGGACACCTCCGTCGACCGGTTCGTCGATCCGGGCGTGACGCCCGAGGTGTGGCTGAAGCAGGGCGACCCGGCCGTGCACCCGTCCGAGCAGGCGGCCACCGGCAAGGCGGTCGTGCACCACGTCGGAGACGCCGCGGGAGCTGTCGTGCGCGTCGCCGGACGGGCCGACGTGCCGTTCACCAACGGCATCGCCGAACTGCCGCCCACCACCGACTTCTCGGTCGTCCGCGGCACGACCGCCGAGGCTTCCGGCAAGTTCACCAGCGGTCACGCGTGGGTGGCGAACGGCAAGGTGCACGCCTCGAAAGCCGCTGCGGAGAACCGTGCGGTGATCCACTACAACCGGCCGGACGGCGACTACACCGACTGGACGATGTACCACTGGACGGGCTCCGCGGAACCGTCGCCGGGCTGGACCCAGTCGCGGGTGCCGGACGGACGTGACGCGTTCGGCGTCTACTGGTCGGTGCCGCTCGCGGCCGGCGCGGCGGGCCTGAGCTACATCCTGCACCGCGGCGACACCAAGGACCCCGGCGCCGACCAGTTCCTGGACCTGGGCCAGAAGGGGAACGAGGTGTGGCAGTTGCAGGGGAACGAGACCTATCTGCTGCCGCCCAACGCCGGCCCGGCCGCCGATGACGACCTGACCAAGGCGAAGGCGATCTGGATCGCGAAGGACAAGGTCGTCTGGGACGTGCCCACCGTGCAGTCCGACGGCTACCGGCTCGAGCACGGCGGCAAGGTGCTGCGGCTCTCGCCGACGACCGAGGCCGTTCCGGCGCAGTTCCCGCACCTGAGGGGACTGCCGGTGTTCGCCGTGCGCGGGTTCGCCGACGAGGCGTTGCGGGACAGGCTCTCCGCCGTGCACGTCGACGCGGGCGGGGCGATCCGGCACCGCACGGGCGTGCAGATCGCGGGCGTGCTGGACGACCGCTATGCCGCCGCGGCGACGAAGCTGACGTTCGGGCCGTCGTTCGACCGCGGCCGTGCGTCGGTCCGGCTGTGGGCGCCGACCGCGCGGAACGTGAAGCTGCGCCTCTTCGACGAGCCGTCCGGCGAGCCGAAGAAGGTCGTGCAGCTCCAGCGCGACGACGCGTCGGGTGCCTGGTCCGGCGAGGGCGACTGGAAGAACAGGTACTACCAGTTCGAGGTCACCAACTGGGAGCGCACGGCCGTGGTCACCGACCCGTACTCCGTCGCGCTGTCGGTGAACTCGACGCACTCGCAGTTCGCCGACCTGAAGGACAGCCGGACGATGCCGTCCGGGTGGGCGAAGGACGTCGCGAAGGGCATGGGCGGCGCGATCACCGAGCTGCACGTGCGGGACTTCTCGATCGGCGACCAGTCAGTCCCGGCCGGCGACCGCGGCACGTACAGGGCGTTCACGCACCGCGACTCGACCGGCATGAAGCACCTGAGGACGCTGGCCGCGGCGGGCATGGACACCGTGCATCTGCTGCCGACCTTCGACATCGCCACGATCCCCGAGAAGCGCTCCGACCAGGCCACCCCCGCGTGCGACCTGAAGTCGCTGCCGGCCGACTCCGACCAGCAGCAGGCGTGTGTCGGCGCGGTCGCGGCGAAGGACGGCTTCAACTGGGGCTACGACCCGTTCCACTACGACGTGCCTGAGGGCTCGTACGCCACGGCGGACGCGCAGAACGGGTGGGCGCGGTCGAAGCAGTACCGCGAGATGGTGAAGTCGTTGCACGACAACGGCAACCGCGTGGTGGTGGACGTCGTCTACAACCACACGGCGGCCTCCGGTGACGCGCCCACGTCCGTGCTGGACAAGGTCGTGCCCGGCTACTACCAGCGGCTCGAGCTCGACGGTTCGGTCGCCAACTCCACGTGCTGCGCGAACACCGCGACCGAGAACGCCATGATGGGCAAGCTCGTCGTCGACTCGGTGGTGCGCTGGGCCCGCAACTACAAGGTCGACGGGTTCCGGTTCGACCTGATGGGCCACCACCCGAAGGCGAACATCCTCGCGGTGCGCGCGGCTCTGGACGCGCTGACCGTCGAACGCGACGGCGTCGACGGCCGCAAGATCGGCGTCTACGGCGAGGGCTGGGACTTCGGCGAGGTCGCCGGCAACGCCCGGTTCGAGCAGGCCACCCAGGCGAACATGGCGGGCACGGGCGTCGGCACGTTCAGCGACCGGCTCCGCGACGCGGTGCGCGGCGGCGGCCCGTTCGACGACGACCCGCGCGTGCAGGGCCTCGGCTCGGGGCTCGCCGGGGACGTGAACTCCTCGCCCGCCAACGGGAACGTGGCCGCGCGGCTGGAGAACTACAGCGACCTCGTGAAGCTCGGCATGGCCGGCAACATGGCGTCGTACCGGTTCCGTTCCACCGCCGGACCGGTCGTCTCGGGACGCGACGTGGACTACAACGGTTCTCCCGCCGGGTACACCGGGCAGCCGCTGGAGGCGATCACGTACGTCGACGCGCACGACAACGAGGCGTTGTTCGACGCGTTGATGTTCAAGCTCAGGCCCGGGACGTCGATGGCGGACCGCGTGAAGATGCAGACGGTGGCACTGGCACCGGCGCTGCTCGGGCAGGGGCGGCCGTTCGTGCACGCCGGGACCGAGTTCCTGCGCTCGAAGTCGCTGGACCGCAACAGCTACGACTCCGGTGACTGGTTCAACGCCTACGACCCGTCGTTGCGCGACAACGGTTTCGGCCGAGGTCTGCCGCCCGCCGCCGACAACGAGGCGAAGTGGCCGTACGCGAAGCCGTTGCTGGGCCTGGCGAAGCCGTCGTCCGCGGACATGAGGGCCTCACTGGACGCGACCCTGGAACTGCTGCGGATCCGCCAGTCGTCGCCGCTGTTCTCGCTCGGTTCGGCCGACCTGGTGCAGCAGAAGGTGTCATTCCCGGCCGCCGAACCCGGTGTGATCGTCATGCACGTCGACGACACGGTCGGACCCGACGTCGACCGCGCTCGCCGCGGGCTGGTCGTGGTGATCAACCCGTTCCCGGTGGACAAGGTCGTCGCGCTGCCCGCCGGTGACTGGAAGCCGCTGACCGGGGAGAAGAAGGCGGGCGCGGCGCGGTCGGTGGTCGTGCTGGAGCGATAGTTCCGCTGAGAAATAGTTTGGTTCTGGATCAGTTTGGTACCTTGGTGCTCATGGGCACGAAGGGGTGTACCGACCTGATGATGCTGCTGCACCGGGCGGGTCACGCACTGGAGACCGAACTGACGGCGCGGCTCGCGGAGATCGGACTGACTCCGCGAGCCCGCTGCGTGTTGTCCAGCGCCCTGGACGCGGGCCTGACGCAGACCGAGATCGCCGACATCGTCAGCATCGACAAGACGACCATGGTCGTCACCCTGGACGTGCTCGAGTCCGCCGGCTACGCCGAGCGCCGGCCGTCGCCCCACGACCGCCGCGCCCGCGTCGTCGTCGTGACCGAGCTGGGCCGCGAGATCGTCGCGAAGGCGGACGACCTCTACGAGGAGGTCGTCGGCAGCGTGCTGGGCTCGCTGCCGGACGACGAGCGGGCGGGCCTGGTCGGCGGTCTGACGCGGCTGGTCGGAGACCGGTTGAGCACCCCGATGCCGTGCGAGAAGCCGCCCCGCAAGCGTGCTCTGCGTCATGCCATCGGGTAGAAGATAGTCCCGTAAAAAACTATCTGTTACGGTTCCTCTCATGACTTCAGGGGGATCGAAGACCGACGCGCGCTGGCTCGCGCTGATCGTGCTGTGCGCGGGGATGTTGATGATCGTGCTGGACCAGACGATCGTGAACGTCGCGCTGCCCGCGATCGCGGAGGACCTCGAGTTCGGCCAGGCCGGCCTCGCGTGGGTGGTGAACGCGTACCTGATCGCCTACGGCGGTCTGCTCCTGCTCGCGGGTCGTCTCGGTGACCTGATCGGGCACAAGAGGGTGTTCCTGATCGGCCTCGGCGTCTTCACGGTCGCGTCACTGCTGTGCGGGCTGTCGCTGAGCGCCGAGATGCTGATCGTGTCGCGGTTCGTGCAGGGTGCGGGCGGTGCGCTGGCCACGTCCGTGACCCTGGGCATGGTCGTGACGATGTTCCCGGGCAAGGACGAGCAGCGGCGCGCCATCGGCGTGTTCAGCTTCGTCGCGGCGGCGGGCGCGTCCCTCGGCCTGCTGCTCGGCGGCGTGCTGACCGACGCCCTGTCGTGGCACTGGATCTTCTTCGTGAACATCCCGATCGGCCTGGTGGCCGCCGTCGCCGCCGTGCGCCTGGTGCCCGACTCGCGGGGGCTGGGGCTGCGCGAGGGGGCGGACGTCCTCGGCGCGCTGCTGATCGTGGCCGCCGTGATGCTCGGCGTCTACACGATCGTGAAGGCCGAGCACCACGGCTTCGGTTCCCTGCACACGCTGGGCCTGGGCTTCGTGGCGCTGGCCCTGCTCGCGGGCTTCGTGCTGAGGCAGCGGACCGCCGCGAAGCCGTTGCTGCCGCTGCGGGTGTTCCGGTCCCGCAACGTGACCGGCGCGAACCTCGTGCAGATCTCGATGGTCGCCGGCATGTTCGGCCTGTTCTTCCTCGGCACCCTCTACATGCAGCTCGTGCTGCGGTACACGCCGCTGCAGATCGGCCTGGCGTTCATGCCGGTCGCGGGAGCCATCGCGGTGTTCTCGGTGTCGCTCTCGGCGCGCCTGAACTCCCGGTTCGGCGAGCGGAACATGCTGATCGTGGGCCTGCTGTTCATGCTGGCCGGCATGGTGGTGTTCACGCAGGTGCCGGTCGACGGCTCGTACGTCGCGGACATCCTGCCCGCGGTGGCACCGCTGGGCATCGGCCTGGGCCTGTCGTTCCCGGCCCTGATGTCGCTCGCGATGTCCGGTGCCTCGCACGACGAGGCGGGCCTCGCGTCCGGCCTGGTGAACACCACGGCGCAGGTGGGCGGCGCTCTCGGCCTGGCCGTCCTGGCCACGACCTCCACCTCGTACACGGCGTCGCTGCTCGCGTCCGGCGTGGGCCGCCTGGAGGCGCTGACCGCGGGCTTCCACCTGGCGTTCTGGATCTCCGCCGTGCTCGTGGCGGTGGCTCTCGGCCTGGCGGTGTTCGTGCTGCGCCAGGTCGCCGTCGACCGCGAGGCGCAGCCGGTGCTCGTGCACTAGTGGTCGGCGAGCTCCTCGCGCTTTCGAACGTCCTCGGTGCGCAGGATCCGGAACTCCCGGTCCCGCGCGTCGAGGACCTTCAGGAAGCCGGGACTGGTCTCGAAGATGTAGACCTCGCCCTCGTCGTTGATGCGCTCCTTCGGCACCCACGGCGTGCTGACGACGGCGGCGACCGCGAGCGCGGTGCCCGCGAGGATCCACGCGAACCACTGGAGCAGCCACCGCGCGTTGCGGATCGCCAGCACCATCGCCGCGCCGATCACCACCGCGCCCGGCGCGATCCACCAGCGGTGGTAGGTCAGCGTGTGGGACACCATCAGCGCCGCCAGCACGATCAGCGCCAGCAACGGCGTCGCGTGCGCGTGGTCGGGCTCCTTGCGGGTGCGGACGTAGTAGAAGAACGTCGCCGGCGTGACGACCATCAGCAGAACCGTGCTGATGCGGTCGTCCGCCATGAACGTGCCGAGGAACAGCCCGGGCGCGTCGTCCAGTTCGAGCGTGTGCAGAAGAGCGAACGCCGTGTGCCAGTCGTAGTGGGAGACCGCGAGGAGCCTCAGCAGAACGAACAGGACCGCGGCGCCCGTCAGTGCGGATCCGGTGTGCTTTGCACTCACGCTGCGCACTATGTCAGCTGGGGCGTTCGCTACCCTGTCCGCACATCCCGTACCTGTTCTCCGAGGAGTCGTACCGTCGTGTCCGAGCGCACCCTGGTTCTCGTTAAGCCCGATGGCGTTGAGCGTGGTCTCGTCGGCGAGGTGATCGCCCGCATCGAGCGCAAGGGCCTCAAGCTCGCCGCCCTGGAACTGCGGACGGCCGACCGCGCCACCGCCGAGCAGCACTACGCCGAGCACGACGGCAAGCCGTTCTACGGCGACCTGGTCGACTTCATCACCGGTGGCCCGCTGGTCGCCATCGTCGTCGAGGGCGTCCGGGCGATCCCGGCGTTCCGCCAGCTCGCCGGTGGGACCGACCCCGTCGAGAAGGCCACGCCCGGCACGATCCGCGGCGACTTCGGCACCGAGGTGCAGTACAACCTGGTGCACGGGTCGGACTCGGCCGAGTCGGCGGAGCGGGAGATCAAGATCTGGTTCCCGAACCTCTGATCTTGCCTTTGGTTTTCGATCTTGTCAGACCCCCTGAGTAGGTTGAGTTGCAAGGGGGTCTTCTCTCAGGGGGACGCCTGCGTGAGCATGCGTTCCCCTGTTGCGTTCCCTGGTGCGTTCCCCTGTTGCGTTGGTGTGCTGTCGCCTTGCGTGCTTCCACCTGGGGGCGCTGCCCCCAGACCCCCGGCAATCTGATCGGGGGCACCGCGCCGGTCGCGGGTTGATGGCACGCCTGTTGCTTTGGGCGGCCGGCGGGTGGGTAGTTTTGTTTCGTTGCGGTGG
>NZ_JBHXCW010000075.1:0-32381 GCF_042725365.1 Lentzea sp. NPDC060358
ACGCCGGACTGCGCTAGAAGATCAGTACTCGGACTCGTACAGGCCCTGCAGCTCGGTCAGCAGGGCCGACGAGTCGGGCAGCTGCTTGCCGTCCAGCACGGTCACCCGCGTGATCTTGCGGACGCTGGACGCGAGGAAGAGGCCCTCGGCGTCGTAGAGCTCGCCGGTCTGCAGCGGCTCCACGGAGACGGTCCACCCGGCGCGCTCGGCGGCGCGGAACAGCGCGTACTGCGTGGTGCCGGGCAGGATGCCGAGCTTCGACGGCGGGGTGACGAGCGTCTTGCCGCGCGCCACGACCACGGTCGAGGTCGGGCCCTCGAGCACCGAACCGCCGGACGTCGTGAAGATGACCTCGGCGGCGCCGCGGCGCTCGGCCTCGCGCAGCGCGGCCATGTTGATCGCGTAGGACAGCGACTTCGCTCCCAGCAGCAGCCACGGCGCGCGGTCGGCGAGGTCGGCGTCGATGCCGCGGTCGAGCGTCACGGCGGACAGGCCCTCGGCGCGCTGCTTGAGCACCTTCGCGCCGATCTCCATGCCGAGCGCGAACCCGGTGGGCGTGCCGTCACCGCCCTCGACGCCGCGGGTGCAGACGAGCTTGAGGGCGAACTCCCCGCTGCCCTCCCAGTTGCCGAGGACGAGCTCGACCGCCCGCTCGAACTCCGCGCGCGGAGGCGGCTGCATGTCGAGCATGGCGGCGGACCGGTCGAGCCGGTCGAGGTGGGGCGTCAGTTCGCGGGGCTTCCCGTCGACCACGAGGATCGTTTCGAAGACGCCGTCGCCGCGCAGGAGCCCGAGGTCGTCGACGCGGATCTGCGGCGAGTCGGGGTCAGCGAGGGTTCCGTCGAGCAGTGCCAGCACGCGCATGCGGCGAGACTACTAGCAGCAACTAACATGGCTGTCGTGGAGACCGCAAGAGGCCTGCGGAAAACGCTGCACGACCGCGGGATGAGGATGACGCCGCAGCGCCAGCTCGTGCTGGACGCGGTCAGGGCGCTGGAGCACGCCACTCCGGAGCAGATCTGCGCGCGCGTCCAGGAGACGGCGCCGACGGTCAACATCACCACGATCTACCGAACCCTGGACCTGCTCGACAAGCTCGGGCTCGTGCGCCACACCCACCTGGGTCACGGCGCGCCGAGCTACTCGGTCGACGAGCACCAGCACGTGCACCTGGTGTGCCACGTCTGCGGCGGCATCGAGGAGATCCCGTCCGAGCTGCTCGAGCCGCTCGTCGGAACATTGCGGGCCCGCGACGGGTTCGAACTGGATGCGAGCCACCTCGCGCTGTCCGGCACGTGCCGCGACTGCATCGAGCAGGAGCAGGAGTCCGAGTGAGCTTCCCCGGAGCCGTCCCCCCGCCCGACGACTCGACCGACGCCGGCGTCGCCTGGCACTACGGCGACCCGTTCGCCGAACAGCGCTCGGCCGCGCGGTCCGTCGTGGTCGTCGACCGGTCGAACCGCGGCATCATCGCGATCCCGGGGCAGGACCGGCTCACGTGGCTGCACCAGCTCACGAGCCAGCACTTCGAGCAGCTCGGCGAGGGTGCGGCCACCGAGGCGCTGATCCTCGACGCGCAGGGCCGGCTGGAGCACCACATGGTGGTCGCGAACGTCGGCGGCACCGTGTTCCTCGACGTCGAGGAGGTCGACGACCTGCTGGCGTACCTGAAGAAGATGGTCTTCTGGTCCAAGGTCGAGCCGCGCGACGCCTCCGCGGAGTTCGCGCTGCTGACGATCACCGGGCCGGAGACGCCCGCGCTGCTCGAGAAGCTCGGCATCGCGATGCCGGAGGCCGCGCAGCCGCTGGGCGAGGGCTTCGTGCGCAGGGCGTCGTGGCCGGGCCCGCACGCGGTCGACCTGCTGCTCCCGCGCGCCGAGCTGGGCGACTGGTGGCAGCGGATCACGGACGCGGGCGCGCGTCCCGCGGGCAGCTACGCGTTCGAGGCGCTGCGGGTCGAGTCGCTGAAGGCGCGCCAGGGCGTGGACACCGACGAGCGCACGATCCCGCACGAGGTCGGCCTCATCGAGAGCGCGGTGCACCTCAGCAAGGGCTGCTACCGCGGTCAGGAGACGGTCGCGAAGGTCCACAACGTGGGACGTCCACCCCGCAGGATGCTCCTACTCCACCTGGATGGTTCTGCCGACGCCCAGCCGGAGACCGGCGACCCGGTCACCCTGGACGGCCGCGCGGTGGGGCGGGTGGGCAGCGTCGCCCTGCACCACGAGCTGGGACCGATCGCGTTGGCGCTGGTCAAGCGGTCCGTACCGATCGAGTCGGAGCTGGTCGCCGGCGCCCCCGAAAGGGAGGTCCAGGCACGAATCGACCCCGACTCGGTGCCGGCGGACACGCCCGGACTGGGCCGGGAAGCTGTTCGCAACCTGAGGGGATGAGCCCCTAGAGTCGCGCCCATGTCCCAGGGCACGCTCATCACGGTCGCTCCCACCGGAGCGGAACACGCCAAAGCCGACGTCCCGCAGCTTCCGGTGACCCTGGAAGAGCTGGTCGCGACGGCGCAGAGCTGCGAGCAGGTCGGCGCGGCGATGATCCACGTCCACATCCGCGGCGAGGACACCAGGCCGTCGCTCGACCTCGGCCGGCTCAAGGCCACGGTCGCGGCGCTGCGGTCGGAGACGAACCTCGTGGTGCAGCTGTCGACGGGCGGGTCGGTGCACGACCCGGAGGACGACCGGCTGCGCGTGCTCGAGGCGATGCCGGACTCCGCGTCCTGCACGATGGGCACGGTCAACTTCGGCGACGACGTGTTCCTGAACCGCTGGGAGTTCATCGTCTCCCTGCACAAGGGCATGCAGGAACGCGGCATCGTCCCGGAGTACGAGATCTTCGACATCGGTCAGCTGGCGTCGTTGAAGCGCCTGCTCGACCAGCACGGCCTGCCCGCGGGCGGGCACGTGCACGTCGACTTCGTCATGGGTGTGCCCGGCGGGATGCCCGGCGACGCCGCGACTCTCGTCGCCGCGGTCGCCGCTCTGCCGGACGGCGCGACGTTCTCCGCCACCGGGATCGGCCGGGCCACGCTCCCGGTGATGTTCACCGCACTGGGGGCGGGTGGCCACCTCCGGGTGGGTATGGAGGACACGACCAGCTACTCGCGGGGCGTGCCGGTGCGGGACAACGCACAGCTCGTGGCACGTGCCGCGGGGCTCTCGAAGATCGCGCAGCGGCCCGCCCTGTCACCCGACGAGGCCCGCAAGCTGCTGGGCGTGCACATTTGAGACAAGTTTGGTGCATGACATGTGTTGGCGGGTGAGGAGGATCTACCGCAGGATGGACACGTGATCGAGGTGCGTCCTGGCGGGCGCCGCCGAATCGACAGGGTGCTCGCCCCCGACTACACGGAGGGCGTCGAGCAGCGCCCGCTCGTCGAGGTGCGCGAACTCCGCGACGAGGCAGCGCAGGAAGAGACCGACCTGTCCTACCTGCGGCGGCTGTTGCACGCGCGGATCGACATCGTGCGCGCGGAACAGGAGCGCCGCAGCTCCGGCGGGTCGGCGGTGGTCGACCAGCTGGCCACGATCCTCTCCACGAACGCCGTCGGTCCGGCGACGGGCCTCGGCCGGTACCAGACCCATGAGCCCTCGCGTGCCGATGCGCATCAACGGCACGTGGAAGCGCTCATCTCCGACGTGGACCTCTCCGACGTGAGCTCGTTGACCGACGACCGCCTCGGCGAGGTGCTGGAGACGTTCATCTCCGAGGAGGCCTCGGTGTCGGTGCGGCGCCGTGAGGTGCAGGTGGTGGTGGACAAGCTCAACGCCGAGATCGCGTCGCGCTACCAGCGCGGAAGCGCCTCGGTCGACGAGCTGCTGGCCGCCGAGCGCGGGCACCACCGCCGCAAGAGCTGAGCCGGTTCTGGGTCCCAGAATCTGAGACAACCGTTCCACTTTGTGAGCAGCCGACCTAGCGTGACCTCATGGGGTACCGCTGGGTCGTGTTGTTCGTCGGGGCGTTGGCCCAGGGCACGAACGCGGCCGTCTTCCTCGGCCTGCCGGCGATCAGCCCTCAGTTGCGGGACCACTTCTCCCTGACGTTGCCCCAGGTGGGGCTGCTGCTCGGTGCCGTCAACCTCGGCACGATGGTCGCTCTCGTGCCGTGGGGCGTCGTCGCGGACCGGCGCGGCGAACGGCTCGTGATGACCATCGGCGGGGTGGGCGCGGCCGCCTGCCTGGCCGGTGCCGCGTTCGGCAACGCGTGGGTGGCCGGAGCCGCCCTGCTCGGCGCGGGCCTGTTCGGGGCCAGCGTCAACGCCGCCAGCGGACGGGCCGTGATGTCGTGGTTCGGCGCGTCCCAGCGGGGGTTCGCGATCGGCGTGCGGCAGACCGCGACACCGCTCGGAGCGGCGCTGACGGCCGCGGTGCTGCCTGCCGTCGCGGCGGTGGCCGGGGTGCCGGGCGCGATGGTGGTCCTGGCCGGCGCGACCGGGCTGGTGGCGCTGGCGGTGGCGATCTGGGTGCGTGAACCGCCGGGCGCCGTGCGCGCGTCGACCGACCACGGCCTGATCCTGCGCGACCCGCGCCTGCTGCGGTTGTCGCTGGCCAGCGGACTGCTGGTGGTGCCGCAGTTCACGACGACGACGTTGCTCGTGGCGCTGCTGCACGACCACCGGGGTCTGGCGGTGGGCACGGCGGCGACGATCTTCGCCCTCTCCCAGGTCATCGGTGGCGCGGCCCGGCTCGGGGTCGGCGTGTGGTCCGACCGGGTGCGCAACCGGATCGGGCCGTTGAAGGTCCTGTCGGTGGTGACGGTCAGCGGGCTCGTGCTGATCGCGGCGCTCGACCAGGCACCGGTGTGGCTGCTGGTGGCGGTGCTCGTGCCCACGACCGCGGTCTCGGTCTGCTGGAACGGGCTCGCGGTCACCGAGGCGATGGAACTGGCGCCCGCCGGGCGGAGCGGGACCGCGCTCGCGATGCAGAACTCCGCGAACTACCTCTCCGCCGCACTGACCCCGCCGGTCGCGGCGTTCGTCGCCACGGGCGTCGGCTGGCCGGCGGCGATGCTCGTGGCGGCCGCGGCGGGCGTGACGGCCCGCGTGCTGCTTCAGCCGTGGCGTTCCCTGCGGGCGAGCTCGCCCCAGAACTCGCGCAACGTCTCGTAGCGCAGCGCGACCTCCTCGGCGTCCCCCGCCTCCAGCGCGTCGACGATGGCGTTCACGTCGACCGCGGAGGTGTCCTCCAGCAGGTCCTCGTCGGCGAGCAGCTGGACCAGGCCGCCGTAGTCGAGCTCGACGGCCGAGTGCGGGTGGAAGTGCTCGAGCCAGCGACCGGTGTCGGCGAGGATCGTCGCGGGCCCGTCCTCGCCCAGGGCGCCCTTCACGACCTTGAGCGCCCTCGCCACCCTCCGCCGGGCGTCCGCCATCGCCACGCGCCACGACACCTGGCGTTCGGGGTCGTCCTGGGCGCTCGCCAGCACCACGCGGCGCTGGGCGGGGTCGACGAGGGCGAACCACGGCAGCGGCACGGTCCAGGTCGTGGAGATCACGTGGACCGCGCCCGCGGACAGCTCCGCCATCACCGCCGAGGCGCGCGCCCTGACCGTCTCCGGGGAGAGGTCGAGCGCGGCGTCCTGCAGGATCGGCGGCGCGGAGGCCAGGAAGCCCACGAGGGCGGCGGCGGAGCGCGTCCGGAGGTCGAGGGGGCAGACGAGCGGACCCGGTCCGACCCTGGCCGCTTCGGAGGTCGGCACCTCGGCCGGACTGATCGTCATCACGCCCGAGGACTCGCCCGGGAGGAGCTTTCGGCCCAACTGTGATCGCAACCACAGCTCGCGTTCGAGGTCCCCTGCCTCCGATCGGAGGACAGGGCCGTTTTCCAGGGCTTTTTCGACCTTCGCCGCTAGCGGTGCGTCCAACACCGATAACGGTTCGTACACCCTCAGGTAGGCGACGAACGGTCTGGGCACCTGTGCATCCTTCCACGCAGGGGCGGCCGGGAGATTTGGCGGTACGTGTCACGCCTACCGCGTCGCGAGGAACCCCATCGGCACGGTACGGTAGTTACCAGGAACTAGTTGTCGAGACGAGTGGGGCCGCCGTTCCCCCGGCCGCCCCCGTCCCTGTGCGAGGGGGTCGAGCCATGGGGCGCGGCCGAGCGAAGGCCAAGCAGACGAAGGTCGCCAGGGAGCTCAAGTACAGCTCTCATGAGACCGACTTCGCTGCGCTGCAGCGCGAGCTGTCTGGTGACGAAAGGTCGCCGAACGGGAGTGGTGGTGGCGATGAGCCACGCGACGACCCGTACGACGACTACGACGACTACCGTCGCTGAATTCAGCCTTCGGAGTTCAAGGGTTGGGCGGCCGGTCACCCCGGCGCCCAGCCCTTGAACTCTGAGGGCGTTTTCAGAAAGCCCTGGCGTACTGCTTCGGCGCCCTGACCTCCACCCCCAACTGCTGTGCCGCGTGCAGCGGCCAGTACGGGTCGCGGAGCAGTTCGCGCGCGAGCAGGACCAGGTCAGCGGCTCCGTCGGTCACAACCTGTTCGGCCTGCTTCGCCTCGGTGATCAGGCCGACCGCACCCGTGGGCACGTCTGCCTTGCGTCGCACCGCTTCGGCGAGCGGCACCTGGTAGCCGGGCCCGATCGGGATGTCCGCCTGCGCGGTGTTGCCACCGCTGGACACATCGATCAGGTCCGCACCCGCGGCCTTGAGCGCCTGTGCCAGCACAACGCTGTCGTCGGCGGTCCAGCCACCCTCGACCCAGTCGCTGCCGCTGATGCGCACCAGCACGGGCACGTCGGGGCCCACTGCCGCGCGCACCGCGGCCGTGACCTCGACCGAGGGGGCGATGCGTTCTTCGATGCTGCCCTCGTTCGTGAGCGGCGAGTAGTACTCGTGGAGCAGGTAGCCGTGGGCGGCGTGGATCTCGAGCACCTCGAAACCGGCCTCGATCGCCCGCAGCGCGCCGTCGACGAACTGCTTGACGATGCCGCTGTGGCTGGTGAGCTTCTCCGGCGTGTTCAGACCGGGGAACGGCTCGGTGGTGGGCGCGACCGGCACCCAGTCGCCGACGGCCTTGCGCCCGGCGTGCGCGAGCTGGATGCCGGGGACGGCACCGTGCTCCTTGATGAACTTCGTGATCGGCTTCCAGCCCTCGACCTGCGCGTCGTTCCAGATGCCGGTGTCCTGCGGGCTGATCCGCCCCTCCGGCACGACGGCCGTCGCCTCGGCGATGACCAGGCCGGCACCGCCGACCGCGCGGGAGCCCAGGTGGACGAGGTGCCAGTTCGTCGGCACGCCGTCCTCGGCGGTGACCGAGTACTGGCACATCGGGCTGACCGCGATGCGGTTCGGCAGCGTGACCGAGCGCAGGGTCAGCGGGGAGAAGAGCTGGCTCACTTCGAGGCTCCCTTGAACCGGTTCGTAGACCTGACTAACCGGTTCAAGGGCGCTTCGGGGCGGGTTGTTCCCGGGGTGGGGCTTGTCTCAGCCCCTGGGCCTAGCTCAGGTAGCGGACCTGCTTCGCCTTGCCCTCCAGCACCTCGTCCCGGGCCAGGGCGATCTCCGGCCGGTGCGACACCTCCGGCACCCCGACCTCCCACCACGCCCCGGCCTCGGTCCACGACGACGGGTGCGTGCGGATCACG
This sequence comes from Lentzea sp. NPDC060358, assembly GCF_042725365.1. Classification (NCBI taxonomy): domain Bacteria; kingdom Bacillati; phylum Actinomycetota; class Actinomycetes; order Pseudonocardiales; family Pseudonocardiaceae; genus Lentzea; species Lentzea sp. NPDC060358. The sequence continues at coordinate 7,599 of NZ_JBHXCW010000075.1, forward strand.
ACCACGGCCGGCCGTTGCTCGCCCAACGCCGCCTCGCGCGCCTTGCGGTAGGCGTCTTCGAGGCCGGCCAGCCCGTCGACCGGGAACACCGCGCAGCCCAACGACGCGGCGTGCGCGGCGAAGTCCGTGCGCGGGGGTTCGGCGTGGGACGTGGTGCAGTCGGGGTAGAGGTTGTTGAAGCCCGCACCGCCCTGGCCCGTCTGCAGGCGGTGGATCACGGCGTAGCCGTCGTTGTCGCAGACGACCGCCACGAAGCCGTGGCCCGCGAAGGCTGCGGAGAAGAGCTCGGAGTTCAGCATCAGGTACGAGCCGTCGCCCAGCAGCGTGGTGACGACGCCCCCGGTGTGCGAGATCGCCGCTCCCCAGGCGCCGGCCAGTTCGTAGCCCATGCAGGAGAAGCCGTACTCCACGTCCATCGTGGACTCGCCGGTGGCGCGCCAGCCGCCGATCAGCTCGCCGGGCAGGCCGCCGGACGCCGTCATCACGTAGTCGGTGGGCTCGCTGACCTCGTTCACGACGCCCACCACCTGGGCGTAGGTCGGGAGGCCGTCGCCGGGCGTCCGCAATGACGTGATGTGCGCGTCCCACTTCGCGCGTTCGGCCGAGGCTCGTGCGGCCCACTCCGCGGGGGCCTGCCAGGAGCCCAGGACGTCGGTCAGTTCGCGCAGGCCCTCGTCGGCGTCGGCGACCAGGGCGAACGAGCCGTGCTTCACGGCGTCGAAGCGTGCCGCGTTCAACGACACCAGGTGCACGTCCGGGGAGAAGACGGTCCACGACGCCGTGGTGAAGTCCTGCAGGCGGGTGCCGACCGCGAACACCACGTCCGCCTCGGCCGCCAGGACGTTGGCCGAGGTCGAGCCGGTGATGCCGAGCGGGCCGGCGTGCAGCGGGTGCTCGTGCGGGACCAGGGTGCGGCCCGCGGTGGTCTCGACGACCGGGATGCCGTGCTGTTCGGCGAAGCGCAGCGCGCGGCCCGCCGCCCCGGAGTAGCGGACGCCGCCCCCCAGCACGAGCAACGGCCGCGCCGCCGCGCGCACCGCCGCCGCCGCGTCGGACAGGGCGTTCAGGTCGGGGCGCAGCCTCAGCGGGCGGTGCACGACGGGCTCGAACAGCGCGTCGGGGAAGTCGTAGGACTCCGCCTGCACGTCCTGCGGCAGCGCGAGCGTCACCGGGCCGCAGTCGGCCGGGTCGGTCAGGACGCGCGCCACCTGCGGCAACGTCGACAGCAGCTGCTCGGGGCGGGTGATGCGGTCGAAGTAGCGGCTGACCGCGCGGAACGCGTCGTTGACCGTCGCGGTCGGGTCGTGGAAGTGCTCCACCTGCTGCAACACCGGGTCGGGCGCGCGGCCGGTGAACGTGTCGCCCGGCAGCAGCAGCAACGGCAGGCGGTTGGCGTGGGCGACGCCGGCGGCCGTGACCATGTTCAGGGCGCCGGGGCCGATCGACGACGTCGCGACGCCCACCTGGCGGCGGTGCGAGGCCTTCGAGATGCCGACGGCGGCCAGCGCCATGCCCTGCTCGTTCTGGCCGCGCCACACCGGGAGGCGGTCGCGGATCTCCTCCAGCGCGGTGCCGAGGCCGAGCACGTTGCCGTGGCCGAAGATCGCGAACACGCCGGGGAACAGCGGCGCGACGGAGCCGTCGAAGAGTTCCGTCCGCTGGGCGAGCAGCCAGCGGACCAGTGCCTGCGCGGTCGTGAGCTTCACTTGACCCGCCCCTCTGCGGTCGTCACGGGGCAGCGCGGGTCCAGTTCCTGCGCGGCCCAGCTGTCGCGGACCCAGGTGTGCGCCGGGTCGTCGCAGAACGCCATGGACCGCTCCGCACCCGGACCGGCCAGGACGTTCAGGTAGTACATGGGATAGCCCGGCGCCGCGACGCACGGGCCGTGGTAGCCGCGCGGGATCAGGAACACGTCCCCGTCCCGGACGGTCACGTCCTCGTCGATCTCGCCGTCGTCGGTGTAGGTGCGGTGGAACCCGAACCCGGTGCGGGACGGCGTGACGGCGTCGCGGTCGGCGATGCGGAAGTAGTAGATCTCCTCGTTCTCCACCTCGCACGGCTCGGACGCGTCGTGCTTGTGCGGCGGGTAGGAGGACCAGTTGCCGTCCGGGGTGATCAGCTCGCACGCGTTGAGCTTGTCCGCGTGGTCCCAGACGCCCGGCACGCCGAAGTTGGTGACCTGGCGGGTCGCGTTGCCGGAGCCGCGCACCTCGACGGGAACGCCGTCGGCCGGGCCGTACTTCGGCGTCAGCCGCCTGGTGCAGCGGGCCATCGGCAGTGCGACCTCGCAGCCGTCCACAGAGGACAGCACGACCGACGCGTCGCGCGGCACGTAGGCGAAGTCCGTCACGCGGGTGAAGACCGAGTCACGGCCCCGCAGCTCGAACCGCTCGCCGTCGACCTCGACCGACAGCGACCCGGCCAGCGGCAGCACGAACGCCTCGGACTCGCCGGTCTCGACCGTCACCGACCCGCCGGCCCCGATCCGCAGCACGCGCAGGCCGGTGTAGGTCCAGCCCGCGTTCTCCGGCGTCAGCGAGATGACGTCGGAACCGGCGGAGAGCGTCCCGTGTGGACGGTGCAGGCTCATTCCGTGATCCCCTTCGCGGTGCGGAGGATCTCCGCGGCGGCAGCGACGGCGGCGGCCACGTCGCCGTCCGGCGGGTAGAGCAGCGCACGGCCGACGACCAGGCCGCGCACCGTCGGGTGCTGCAACGAGCGGCCCCACGACGCGAGGTCGTCCGCGGGGTTCGCGGACGGCACCCCGCCGAGCACCAGGGCGGGCAGCGCGGTGGTGTCCAGCACGACCTCGGGCTCGTCCGGCGCGGGCAGCTTCAGCCAGGTGTAGGCGGAGGTGGAGCCGAGACCGGCGGCCACGGCCGAGGCGCGCGACAGGGACGCGGCGTCCTTCTGCAGCACCAGCTTGTCGTTGTGATCACGCTTGTACGGCAACGGTTCGACCATCGCCATCAGGCCGTGCTCGGCCAGTTCGGTGACGGCGCGCGCGCAGCCCTCCAGCGTCGGGATCGTGCCGGGGTCGGAGTCGACCAGGCGCAGCAACATCTTGCCGCCGTCGAGCCCGAACGTCGCGATGGACGACGCGGAGTACGCGGTGAACCTGTCGTCGATCTCCCAGTCCGCGCCGGCCAGCCCGCCGCGGTTCATCGAGCCGATGACCACGCGTTCGTTCAGGCCGTCCAGCAGCAGCAGGTCCTCGATCACGTCCGGCGTGCCGAGCACGCCGTCGACCTCGGGGTTCGCCAGCGCCGTCAGCAGCCGGGCCAGCAGCTGGCGCCGGTCGGCCATCGCGAGCGGGTCGCCGCCGACGCCGAGAGCACCGCGCGCCGGGTGGTCCGCCGCGACCAGGAACAGCGTGGACTTGCCGTTCAGCAACGAGTGGCGCCGCTTGCGCGACTGGTAGGCCCGCCGGATCGAGCCGGGGTCCTCCGCGCGCCGCCACAGCAGTTCCCGCCACTGGCCGTCGGTGATCACAGCAGTTCCTCGATCTCTTCCTGGTTCGGCATGGCGTCGGCGCAGGCCAGCCGGGACGCCACGATCGCGCCGGCCGCGTTGGCGTGGCGGGCGGTCTTCACCGGGTCCCAGCCGGAGAGCAGGCCGTGCACCAGCGCCCCGCCGAACGCGTCGCCGGCCCCGAGCCCGCACACCACCTCGACGGGGTTCGGCTCGACGGTCCAGCGCCCGTCCGGCGTGGCCACGAGAACGCCCTCGGCACCCTTCTTGACCAGCGCCCACGAGATCCCGCGCTCCAGCAGCCGGTCGGCGGCCTCGTCGGGGTCGGACGTGCCGACCGCGACCTCGCACTCGGTCCGGTTGCCCACGGCGACCGTGACGTGGTCGAGCATCCAGCCGATCTCGGCGCGCGCGGTCTCGACGTCCGGCCAGAACATCGGCCGGTAGTCCAGGTCCAGCACGGTGTGCCCGGCTCGCGCACGGCTCGCCAGCATCATCCGCTGCGACGACCGGGAGGGCTCGGCCGAGACGCCGGTGCCCGTCACCCACAGCAGCGGGACGTCGCGCACGACCGACCACGGCACGTCGTCCTCGCCGATCGTCAGGTCCGGCGCGGTGGGCAGCCGGTAGAACAGCAGCGGCGGGTCGGCGGGCGGGTCGAGCTCGCAGAACACCACCGGCGTCAGCAGGTCCGGCGACGTGCCGACGTGCTCGGACGAGACGCCGAAGCCCTCCAGCGCCTCGCGGACGTACGTGCCGAAGCCGTCCGGGCCGACCTTGGTCAGCACCCCGGCGCGGCGGCCGAGCCGGGCGGCGGCGACCGCGACGTTGGTCGCGGTGCCGCCGAGCGACTTGGCGAAGGTGCTGACCCGCGCCAGCGGCACGCCGGACTGCTCGGGGTAGAGGTCGACCCCGACCCGGCCGACGGTCAGCACTTCCAGCGCCGTCACGCCTCGACACCCCGCAGCTCGTGCTCCAGCGCCTCGAGCTCGGCGCCACCGGCCATCTGCTTGGTCAGCTCGTTGATGTCGATCTCGGACTTCTCGTAGCTGCCGAGCGCGCGGCCGCGCTTGAGCAGCAGGAACCGGTTACCCACCGGGTAGGCGTGGTGCGGGTTGTGGGTGATCAGCACGACGCCGAGGCCGCGATCACGCGCCTGGGCCACGTACTTCAGCACCACTCCTGCCTGCTTCACGCCCAGCGCGGCGGTCGGTTCGTCGAGGATCAGCACCTTGGCGCCGAAGTGGACGGCGCGGGCGATGGCGACGCACTGCCGTTCACCACCGGACAGGGTGCCGACCGGCTGCTCGACGTCGCGCAGGTCGATGCCCATGTCGGACAACGCCTTCTTGGTGATCTCCTTGCCCTTCCTGCGGTCCAGGAAGCCGAACTTCGTCGTCGGTTCCGAGCCCAGGAAGAAGTTGCGCCACACCGACATGAGCGGCACGACGGCCAGGTCCTGGTACACGGTCGCGATGCCGCGGTCGAGCGCCTCGCGCGGGGAGGAGAAGCGGATCTCCTCGCCCTCGACCCGGAACGTGCCCCGGTCGTGCTGGTGGACGCCCGCCAGGATCTTGATCAGCGTCGACTTGCCGGCGCCGTTGTCGCCGAGCACGCAGGTGACCTCGCCGGCGTTGACGACGGTGGAGACGTCGCTGAGCGCGATGACGCTGCCGTAGGTCTTGCCGATGTTCTCGGTCTCGATCAGTGACGTCATCGCTTCACCCTTTCCGCCCGGCGCCGCAGCATGTTGTTGACCAGCACCGCGGCCAGCAGCATCACGCCGAGGAACAGCTGGAACCAGTCGCTGTTCCAGCCCGCGTAGACGATGCCCTGCCGGGCCATGCCGAAGATCAGCGCGCCGATCGCCGCACCGACCGCGGACCCGAAGCCGCCGGTGAGCAGGCAGCCGCCGATGACCGCCGCGATGATGTACTGGAACTCGAGGCCGATGCCCTGGTTCGCCTGCACGCTCGCGTACCGCAGGATGTTGATCGACCCGACGAGCCACGCGGCGAACGCCGTGGTCATGAACAGCAGGATCTTCGACCGCACGACCGGCACGCCGACCGCGCGCGAGCTCTGCGCGGCGCCGCCGATCGCGAAGATCCAGTTGCCGAACTTCGTGCGCATCAGCAGCGTCGACGCGATGACGGTGAACAGCACCCACCAGATGATCGACACGTAGAAGCTCGTGCCGCCGATCTGGAACGTCGAGGCGAACAGGAACCCCGCCGACTCGTAGCCGGCGGTCTCCCGCATGCCCGACACCTGCACGCTGCCGGTGACCAGGCGCGTGATGCCCAGGTTGAGGCCCTGCAACGCGAGGAAGCTGCCGAGCGTCACGATGAAGCTCGGCAGGCCCGTGCGCATCACGAGCCAGCCGTTGAGCGCGCCCACCGCCAACGCGAAGGCGAGCGACACCAGCAGCGACAGCCAGACGTTGAGTCCCAGCTGGGTGGCGAGGAGAGCCGTGACGAGCGCGGTCGACGCGGTCATGACGCCGGCGGAGAGGTCGAACTCGCCGCCGATCATGAGCAGCGCCACGGCGACCGCCATGATCCCGAGCATGGAGGCGTCGTCCAGCCAGGTGGCCGCGCCGCCCACGCTCAGGAACTGCTCGGTGACCACGGAGAAGAACAGGAACACCAGCAGTGCGCCGAGCATCGCCCCGATCTCGGGGCGCTTGATCAGCTGGTCCATCGGCTTCGGCTTGCCCAGCCGTTCGTCGGCAGCCGGTGGCGCTGTGGCCGTCACGGTCATCTCCCCGCTTCCCCTTACCTCTTGCCGTTCTTGGCGTACTCCGCGACCTTGTCCACGTTGGACTTGTCGACGAAGCCGGGACCGGTGAGGACGGGCTTGCCACCGCCGAGCGTGTTGGCGTTGTCCTTGAACAGCTTCAGCATCACGACCGGCAGGTAGCCCTGCTGGTACTGCTGCTGGTCGACGGCGAACAGCACCTCACCGGACTTGATCGAGTTGACCACGTCCGCGTTGAGGTCGAACGTCGCCACCTGCGCCTTGGAGCTCGCGCCCTTGATCGCGGCGGCCGCGTTGACCGCGACCTGCGGGTTCAGCGCCAGCACGCCGTCGACGGCCGTGTCGGACTGCAGCTTGGCCTTGATGCGGGCCTCGATGTCGGTCGGGTTGGAGATGTCGACCTGGAGGTTCTCCACCGCGCCGCCGAAACCGCTGCGGGCGCCGTCGCAGCGCTGGTTGAGGCCCGAGTTGCCGGCCTCGTGGATCACGCAGAGCAGCTTGGTCCTGCCCGCGGCCTTGAGCTTCTTGCCGGCTTCCTCGCCGGCGATCGACTCCTCCTGGCCGACGTGCGCCATGGCGCCGAACTCGGCGCTCTTCGCGCTGCCGGAGTTGATCGTGATGACCGGGATGCCGGCCTTCACCGCGTTCTCGATGGAGGTCTTCAGCGCGTCGGGGTTCGCCATCGACACGACGATGCCGCCGACCTTCTGCGACACGGCGTTGTCGATCAGCTTGGCCTGGGCGCCGGGGTCGCCGTCGGAGTTGTAGGTGACGCCGACGCCGAGCTGCTTGCCCGCGTCCTCCGCGCCGACCTTCACCACGCTCCAGAACGCGTCACCCGCCGTGCCGTGCGTGATGACCGCGACCTTGAGGTCGCCCGAGGCGGCCGGGGCGCTGTTGTTGCCCGTGTTCTGCGAGTTCGTGCCGGTGGGACCGCTGCAGGCGGCGAGTAGAGCAACACCCGCGAGCGCCACGCCCGCACGGATGACCAAGCGAGACTTCATCGTCTCCAGTCCCTTCAGAGGATCTTGCTGAGGTGCGCAAGGCTGCGCGCGGTGTCCTGAAGTGGCTTGTCCACCGGACTTCCGTGCTTGAGCTGGGTGTCCTGCTCCAGCACGAACCAACCGGTGTAGCCCGCCTCTTGAACAGACTGCACCAGCGCTTCCACGTCCACGTCGCCGTCCCCGAGCGGCACGTAGATGCCCTGTTCCACGGCATCGGTGTAGCTGAGCTCGCCGCTGCGCACCCTCGCCGCGATCTCGCCACGCACGTCCTTGAGGTGCACGTGGCCGATGCGGTCCGGGTAGCGGCGCGCCAGCTCGACCGGGTCCGTGCCACCGATGAGGAGGTGGCCGGTGTCCAGGCAGAGCTGGAGATCGGAGTCCGCGAGGAACCGCTCGACCTCCGCCTCCCGCTCGACGTGGGTGCCCACGTGCGGGTGCAGCACGGTCCTGAGACCGTGCTTCGCGGCGATCTCGCGGATCTTCGCGCAGGTGTCGACGAGCGTCCGCCACTCGTCGTCGCTGAGCTTCGGGGTCTCGTCGTAGCCGTCCAGCCCGGTGGCGGCGGCGAGCACGAGGACCTCGGCGCCGCCCGCCTTGAGGATCGCGGCGACGCGGTCGGCTTCGTCCAGGGTGGACTGGACGTCGGTGTGCAGCGGGACGGCCAGGAAACCGCCGACCAGGGTGAGGTCGTGGCTGTTCAGGAGGGTCTTGAGTTCGTCGGGGTCGGCCGGCAGGTAGTCGGGCGGGCCAAGCTCGGTGGCGGTGAGTCCGAGCTCGTGCATCTGGCTCAGCACGGTGTCCGACGGCAGGACGTCGCCCCAGCCCGGTACCTCGCACACACCCCAGGAGATCGGTGCTCCCGCGATCTTCGCCATCATTCCCCCTCGATCCGCACCGGTGCGCCACTGCGACGCGACTGCTCACACGCCGCGGCCAGGCGGAGGCTGATCAAACTCTCTCGCGCCGGCGACGGATTCGCGACCTCTCCCTTGATGACCTGCGTGAACAGGTTCATCTCGTTCACGTACGCGCGGTGGAAGCGCTCGGGGAAGCCGGGATAGGCGTCCGCGCCGGCCACGTGACCACCGGGTTCCAGCGAGTTCAGCGGGGTGCGCGGGTCGACGCCGACGACCAGCGAGTCCTTGCTGCCCATGACCTCGATCCGGTGGTCGTAGCCGACCGGGTCGTGGCGCCCACCGGCCAGCGTGGCGTGCGCGCCGCCCGCGAACTTCAGCATCACGACGGCGTTGTCCACGTCGTCGGCGTCCGCGAAGGCCTGGTGCACCAGCACCGACCCGCTCGCGTAGACCTCGACGACCGGCTCGCCGACCAGCCACGGCACGCAGTCGAGGTCGTGGATCAGCAGGTCGCGGAAGATGCCGCCGGAGCTCGGCAGGTAGGAGAAGTCCGGCGGGTTCGCGTCGTTGCCGATGGCCCTGACCAGGTAGACGTCGCCGACCTCGCCCGCGCGGATGCGGCGGTGCAGCTCGTAGATCGCCGGGTCGAACCGGCGCTGGAAGCCGACCAGCACCTCGACGCCGGAGGACTCGACGTCCGCGATCAACGCGGCCATCTCGTCGACGTCGCTCGCGATCGGCTTCTCGCACAGCGTGGGGACGCCCCGGCCGATCGCGGCGCGCAGCATCTCCGGGTGCGTGTCCGTCGGGGTCGCCAGCAGCACGCCGTCGACGTTGCCGAGCAAGGTGTCGAGGTCGTCCACGGCCTTGGTCCCGGCGAGCTCCGCCGAGGCCTGCGCGGCGCGACCGGGCACCGGGTCGAAGAGGAGCACCTCGTCGACGCGATCCAGTGCGGCGAGGTTGGTCGCATGCATGGTGCCGATCCTGCCGACACCCGCTACTCCGATCCGCATCGCAGGTTTCCCCTGTTCGTGGCTGTGATGTTTTAGAGCGCTCTATTGGTTGGAGCGCTCTAACCCTGTAACTTCGGCCACAGTGGTGTCAAGAGGGGAGGTGGGTCCGGAGTGGTCAGACCGACGATGGAAGACGTCGCTCTGCGGGCGGGGGTCTCCCGTGCACTGGTCTCACTGGTGATGCGCGGCTCACCCAAGGTGAGCGACATGCGACGCACCGCGGTGCTGAAGGCGGCCGAGGAACTGGGGTACTCGCCGCACGCCATGGCCCGGTCGCTGGCCTCGCGCACGTCCACGGTGCTCGGCGTGATGGTGTCCGACCTGCACAACGCGTTCTTCGCGGAGGTCGTGGACGGCATCGACGAGGTGGCGCGCGAGCAGGGGTTCGACATCATCATCAACACCGGCGGCCGCTCACCCGCCCGCGAACGCCGCGCCCTGGAGTCGTTGCTGTCGTTCCGCCCCGCCGGCCTGATCCTGCTGTCGCCCGTCGTGCCGGCGACGGCCATCGCCAAGGCCGCCGAACAACTTCCGGTCGTGCTGGTCGCGCGGTCGTCGCGGGTGTCCACGGTGGACACCGTGAACGACGACGGCGAGGTCGGCGCCCGGCTGGCCGTCGAGCACCTGGTGTCGCTGGGGCACAAGCGGATTGCTCACCTGGACGGCGGCGAGGGGACGCAGGCCGGACCCCGCCGGCGCGGGTACGTGGCCGCGATGGAGGCGTGCGGGCTGGTGCCGCAGGTCGTGTCCTCCGAGTACACCGACGCGGCCGGCGCACGGGCGATCCGCGGGCTGCTCGCCGACGGTGCGCTGCCCACGGCCATCCTGTCCTGCAACGACTTCAACGCCGTCGGCGCCATCTCGGCGTTGGAGGACGCCGGGTTGCGGGTGCCCGCCGACGTCTCCGTGGTGGGGTACGACAACACGTCGCTGGCCGCGTTGCGGCACGTCTCGCTGACCACGATCGACCAGCCCCGCGCCGAGTTCGGCCGGCTGGCCGCTTCCGCGCTGCTGCAACGGGTCCGCGACGACCGCACCGAGCCCGTGCGCCACCTCCTCACCCCCTCGCTCGTAGTCCGCACCACGACAGCTCCCCCAGGAGGCTCGCGTTGAGCACCATCCCCCACTGGATCGACGGCGCCCGCACCACCGGGGTGTCGTCCCGGACCTCCGACGTCTTCAACCCGGCCACCGGAGACGTCGCCGCGCAGGTCGTGCTGGCCGAACAGGCCGACGTCGACCTCGCCGTCTCGTCGTCGCTGAAGGCGGCGCAGTCGTGGTCGGAGTCGTCGCTGGCCACGCGCTCGCGGATCCTGTTCGCCTACCGCCACCTGCTGCACGAGGCGCGTGACGAACTGGCCGCGATCATCACCTCCGAGCACGGCAAGGTGCTGTCCGACGCCGCCGGCGAGGTGCAGCGCGGCCTGGGGGTCGTCGAGTTCGCGTGCGGCATCCCGCAACTGCTGAAGGGCGAGCACTCCGAGCAGGTCTCCCGCGGCGTCGACGCGTACTCGCTGCGCCAGCCGCTGGGCGTCGTCGCGGGCATCACGCCGTTCAACTTCCCGGTGATGGTGCCGATGTGGATGTTCCCGGTCGCCATCGCGTGCGGGAACACGTTCGTGCTGAAGCCCTCCGAACGCGACCCGTCCGCATCCGTGCGCCTGGCCGAGCTGTTCCAGGAGGCCGGCCTGCCCGACGGGGTGCTGAACGTCCTGCAGGGCGACGCCTTCGCCGTCAACGCACTGCTCGACCACCCCGACGTCGCCGCGGCGTCGTTCGTCGGCTCGACCCCGATCGCCCGGCACGTCTACGCGCGCGGCACGGCGGCCGGCAAGCGCGTGCAGGCCCTCGGGGGCGCCAAGAACCACATGGTGGTGCTGCCGGACGCCGACCTCGACGTGGCCGCGGACGCCGCCGTCTCCGCTGGTTACGGCTCCGCCGGCGAGCGCTGCATGGCCATCTCGGTGGTGGTGGCGGTCGGCGACGCGGGTGATGCCCTCGTGGAGAAGATCGCCTCGCGGACCCGCGCGCTGCACGCGTCGGTGCTGCCGGGAACGCACGCTGATGCGCAGATGGGCCCGTTGGTGACCGGTGTGCACCGGGATCGCGTGCGGTCCTATGTAGACGCGGGCGAGGCGGCCGGCGCCTCGTTGGTGGTCGACGGCCGCGGGTACGCGCCTGCCGGGTCGGAGGGCGGGTTCTGGCTGGCGCCGACGTTGTTCGACCACGTCACGCCGGACATGACGATCTACACGGACGAGATCTTCGGGCCGGTGCTGGTGGTCGTGCGCGTCGAGACGTTCGAGGACGCGCTGGAGCTGGTGAACGCCAACCCGTACGGCAACGGCACGGCGATCTACACCGGGGACGGGCTGGCGGCCCGCGAGTACCAGCGGCGGGTGCACGTCGGGATGGTCGGGATCAACGTGCCGATCCCAGTGCCGATGGCCTACTACTCATTCGGCGGGTGGAAGGACTCGCTGTTCGGGGACACGCACGTGCACGGGGCCGAGGGGGTGCGGTTCTACACGCGGGCGAAGGCCGTGACGGCTCGGTGGCCGCAGCAGCACGGGGTGAACCTGGGGTTCCCGACGCACGGCTGATCCGTTCGGACCAATGACCGCTCCGCCCGCTCAATGCGGCGGGGCGGTCATTGTGCATCTGGTACGAACCAATTCCACACCTGCCACCCCACTGATCAGGGACAATGAAACTAAGCGAACGATTGTCCTGCTTAAATCGCGGCAATTCACCAAATCTTGGAATATTCCGAGCACACGTCATCGATTCGACGAAACAGCTGGACACGCAGGTAGTATCCGCGTCCACCAAGTCGAACAACGCTTCTTTCTCGGCGCGCCCCTCCAGTTCGTTACCACCAGCGCGGAAAGAGCGAGTACGTCGCAGGAGGACCGAGACGATGTCGCCCACCGAGGACGGCAGTCCGTTCGCGGCAGCATGCCGCGCCATGACCCGCGCCGAGTTCGTCGGCGCGCTGAACCTGCTGCGGCTGTCCAGAGAGCTGTCGTTCCAGCAGGTGTCGACCAACGCCGGCGGGTTGGACCTGCCGAAGAGCACGGTCCACGCGATGTGCACGATCCGCTTTCCCAAGCGGGAGGCCCAGTTGAGAGCGTTCCTGACCGCGTGCGAGGTGTCCGCCGGGACGCTCGGCGGCTGGGTGGAGCAGTGGCAGCGGTTGCGGTTCGACCAGCCGCAGGACGACGGCACCGACCAGCGGAGCGCGTGACGAACCCACATCGGCACGACCGGTCGTAAAACCTGGAATAGTTGACATAAATCAGTCCGATTGGACCGCATTGGACAGGGCGCGCGACTTCGATCGCGCGCCGGAAAAACCTGGACGACGAATCAGTTGGTGGTCACCCGTATGGGTGACAGAATGGTGGTCGAGCCGCAGCACCACCGAGTCGCACAGCCACTCGATGGCCCGATTCGGCGCTTTCCGGTTTTCACCGTTCCGCATTCAGCTGATCCACCCAGGAGCTCCCATGACCCCCATCCCCTACAACGGGGCCGTCCACCCTCGCCGCCGGTGTTCCGCCTCCGGCACCGGCATCGTGCTGCTGGCACTGATCACGTTCGGCTTCGCGGCCTGGATGATCGCGCGCGACTACGAGCCGGTCGTCGCGATCGCCTCCGCGAGCGCCCTCCTGACCGTCACCACGACGCTGAGCCGAAGCCGTCCGTTCAGCGCCAGGTTCGGCCTGCTGCCGCTCACCGGGTCGACGACGGTCTGGGAGAACGAGCAGCGATGACCCACGGGGACAGCGATCCGCGCGATCGCCTGAACCGGCTCTGGTCGCGGCTGTCCGGTCCGCGGGAGGAGGCGCTCGCCGCGTACCGCGAGGTCGAGGCTCTTCTCGCGGCGGAGGTCGGTATCGCCCACGAGCCGCTGGTCACGACGTCGATGCCGGAGCTGCGGGCAGCCACCGAAGGCGAGTTCATCGCGATGCTGCGGATGATCAGCGTGCGATCCGGACTGACCGTGCGGGAGATCTCCCGCCGGGCGGGCGGTGTGCTCCCGCGCAGCCAGGTCTACTCGTTGTTCCAGCGCGGCAAGCTGCCCACGAAGCCCGGGCAGGTGCGGACCTTCGTGACGATCTGCGGACTGCGCGGACCGCAGGTGGCCCGGGTGATGGCGCTGTGGGTGGCGTTGCGCGAGCGGGCGGTCACCACCAGCGGTGCATGACGAAGGCCCCCGCCGGGAGAGCGGGGGCCTTCCGCACGTCGAAGGTCAGGCGTCGACCTTCTCGCGCTCCGGCTCCGCCTCAGCCGCGGGCGGCTTGGGCAGGAACCGCCGGATCAGCGGGAAGAACAGGATCACCAGGATCACCACGTAGACGATGACCGCCATCGGGCTGTTCACCAGCCCGGTCAGCGACCCGTCCGACAGCTGCAGCGAGCGGCGCATCTGCTGTTCCGCCGCCGGGCCGAGGATCACGCCGATGATCGCGGGCAGGACGGGCAGGCCGTAGCGGCGCATGCCGAAGCCCAGCAGGCCGATCACGAACATCAGCAGCAGGTCGAAGATGTCCGCGTTCACCGCGTAGGCGCCGACCGAGGCGAAGAACAGGATGCCCGCGTACAGGTACGGGCGCGGGATGCGCAGCAGCTTCGCCCACAGCGGGGCCAACGGCAGGTTCAGCACCAGCAGCAGGGTGAGGCCGATGAACAGCGACGCGATCAGCGCCCACACCAGGTCGGCCTCGCGCTGGAACAGCAGCGGGCCGGGCTGGATGCCGTAGGTCTGGAACGCCGCGAGCATCACTGCCGCGACCGCGGTGGTCGGCAGGCCCAGGGTCAGCATCGTCACGAGGGTGCCCGCAGCGGAGGCGGAGGCCGTGGACTCCGGGCCCGCCACGCCTTCGATGGCGCCCTTGCCGAACTCGTCCTTGTGCTTGGAGAGCCGCTTCTCCGTCACGTACGACAGGAACGTCGGGATCTCCGCGCCGCCGGCCGGGATCGCGCCGAACGGGAAGCCGATCGCCGGGCCGCGCAGCCACGGCTTCCAGGTGCGCTTCAGGTCGGCCTTCGACAGCCACGGGCGGCCGACCGGGATGGGGGTGAACGGCTTGCGGCGCAGGTGGGCGGCGACCCACAGGGCCTCGCCCACGGCGAACAGGGCGACGGCGACCACGATCACGTCGATGCCGTCGGCCAGGTGCAGCGAGCCGAACGTCAGGCGCTGCTGCCCGGTCATCTCGTCCAGGCCGACCAGGCCGATGGTCAGGCCGATGAGCAGCGACGCGAGGCCGCGGATGCGGGACGCGCCCAGGACGGACGTGACCGCGATGAACGCCAGGACCATGATCGCGAACAGGTCCGGGGCGCCGATGTCGACGGCGTGCTTCGCGACGAGCGGGGCGAGCAGGACGATCAGGATCGTGCCGATGATGCCGCCGGTGAAGTGGCCGATCGCGGCGGCGGCAAGCGCTTGCGCACCGCGGCCCTTGCGGGCCATCGGGTTGCCTTCGAACGCGGCCACGACCGCGGCACTCTCGCCCGGTGTGTTCAGCAGGATCGACGTGGTCGAGCCGCCGAACATGCCGCCGTAGTAGATGCCCGCGAACATGATGAACGCGCCGGTCGGCTCCATGCCGTAGGTGACGGGCAGCAGCAGGGCCACCGCCATGGCCGGGCCGATGCCCGGCAGGACGCCGATCGCGGTGCCGAGCAGCACGCCCACCGCGGCGAGCAGGAGGTGGGTCGGCGTCAGCGCGGTGGCGAAGCCGTCGAGCAGTTGTTCCACCTAGAACACCTCCATCAACGGGCCACCGGGGAGGGGGACGCCGAGCAGGTTGTTGAACACGACGAACGTGAAGACCGACAGGCCGGCCGCGATCAGCGGGTCGCGGACCAGGTTGCGGCTGCCGAGCGCGTAGGCCGCGCCCCAGAAGAGGATCGCGCCGGAGATCGGGAACCCGACGACGCCGATCAGCGCCGCGTTCGCGAGGAACGCGCCGCACAGCAGCAGGACCGTGCGCCAGTCGGCGGGGGCGGACAGGTCGACGTCCTCGCCGGCCTCCGCCTCGCCCTTGCCGCCGCGCAGCACGTCGCGGGCCAGCAGCACGGCGACGACCAGCAGCAGCGAGCCGACCAGGATCGGCACGGCCTTCGGGCCCACGGGACCGCGCTGGGCGAAGTCGGTGGGGATGCGCAGCGCGTCGGTCAGCACCAGCACGCCCAGCACGACGAGCAGGACGCAGATGCCCAGCTCGGAGCGTTCGCGGAGCCAGCTGCGGGGCTCCGTCTTCGTCACGGTCGTCATGCGAGCCCCAAGTCCTTCAGCACCGTTGCCACCCGCTTGTTCTCGTTGTCCAGGAACGTCTTGAACTCGTCGCCCGGCGCGAACGCGTCGGTCCAGCCGTTGCGCTGCAACGCTTCGGTCCACTGCGGCGTCTTCTGCAGCCGCGTGAACACCTCGACGAGCTTGGCGCGGTCGGTCGGCGAGATGTCCGGAGGTGCGACGATGCCGCGCCAGTTGGTGAACTCGACGTCCACACCGGACTGCCGCAGCGTCGGCGCGTCGACGCCCTGGATGCGGTCCTTGCTGGTCACCGCGAGCACGCGCAACGTGCCGGCCTGGATCTGGTCGCGGTACTCGCCGACACCGGAGACGCCGAACGCGACCTTGCCGCCGAGCACCGACGCCAGCAGCTCGCCGCCGCCGTCGAACGGGATGTAGTTGACGGTCTTGGGCGGCAGGCCCACGGCCTTGGCGATCAGCATCGGCGCCAGGTGGTCCGGGCCGCCGGGGGCCGAGCCGCCGCCGACGGTCACCGTGCCGGGGTTGGCCTTCCACGCGTCGACCAGCTGCTGCATCGACGTGTACGGCGAGTCCTTCGACACCACGACGATGTCCGGTTCCTCGATCAGCTTCGCGATCGGGGTGGTGTCGAGCAGCGAGTTCGGCGACTTGTTCGTGTAGACCGCGCCGACGACGCCCAGGCCCATCGACATGATCAGCTTGCCGTTGCCGCGCTCGCCGACCGTGCGGCCGAGCCCGACCGTGCCGCCGGCGCCGGGGAGGTTGAACACCTCGGCGTTGCGCAGCAGGTCGGCGTCCTCCATGGCCTTGGCCGCCGTTCGGGCGGTGATGTCGTACCCGCCGCCGGGCGAGTTCGGCACCAGCACGCGCAGCGACCTGACCTGGGCGCCGTCACCGCTGTCCGCACCCGGTGACACCAGCGGCGGCACCAGCAGGACGGCGAGCAACGCCGTCGCCACCGACACCCACACCTTCACCGACACTGTGATCCCCGCCTCTCGTCCGCGTGGTTGGACATGTTGCACTCGTGTAAACCTTGATGTCGCTCTTGCGCTCTCAAGGTTTCTTTCGGTCTTTCTGGTCACGGGAGGTCACATGCTCCGGCGCCGTTCCCTGGCCAGCCAGCTCCTCGCCTGGCAACTCGTAGTCGTCACGCTGCTGCTGGGCGCGGTCGGCGCGCTGACCGTCGTCCAAACGGGCAACAACTTCCGCTCCAACGAGGAACGCCGGATGCTGGCCGTGGCGGAGACGGTGGCGGCGAACCCGCTGGTCGGGGAGCAGATGGGCAACTGGCGGCTGCTGTCCGCGCCCGCCGAGACCGCCCGCAGCCTGTCCGGCGCCTCCTACGTGCTGATCCTCAACGACAAGCGGCTCGTGATCGCCTCGCCGTACCCCGACCAGATCGGGTCCACTCTG
This sequence comes from Lentzea sp. NPDC060358, assembly GCF_042725365.1. NCBI lineage: Bacteria > Bacillati > Actinomycetota > Actinomycetes > Pseudonocardiales > Pseudonocardiaceae > Lentzea > Lentzea sp. NPDC060358. Next base: position 24,409 of record NZ_JBHXCW010000075.1, read on the forward strand.
GACACCCGCACCACCGCGCTCGAGGGCCGGTCGTGGACGGGCACGGTCCGCGACTCGATCGAGGCGCACGTGCCGGTGTTCGACCCGCTCAGCCGCCGCGTCAACGGCATGGTGATCGCGGGCGCGCAGGACCCCGGCGTCTTCGCCGGCGCGCTGGAGCAGCCCGTCGACGTGCTGCGCTACCTCGCGATCGCGCTGCTGATCGGCGTCACCGGGTCGTTGCTGCTGGCCAGGCGGGTGAAGAACCAGACGCTCGGGCTGGAGCCGCACGAGATCACCGCGCTCGTCGAGAACCGCGAGGCGTTGCTGCACGGCATCCGCGAGGGCGTCGTCGGCCTCGACGGGCAGAACCGGATCACGCTGGTCAACGACCACGCGAGCGACCTGCTGGTGCTGCCGGAGGACGCGGTCGGCCGGTCGGTCGAGGAGCTCGAGCTCAACGACCGGCTGCGCGACGTGCTGACGGGCCGCGCGACCGGCGTCGACCAGCTGGTGCTGCGGCAGGGCGTGGTGCTGACGCTGAACCGCATGCCGATCGACGGCGGCGAGGGCGCGGTCGTGACGCTGCGGGACCGCACGGAGCTGCTGGAGCTGCGGCACGAGCTCGACGCCTCGCAGCACGCCACGGACACGCTCCGCGCGCAGGCGCACGAGTTCGCGAACCGGCTGCACACGATCGCCGGGCTGATCGCGCTCAAGGAGTACGACGAGGTCACCCACTACATCCACCAGATCAGCACGGCGCAGGACCAGTGGCGGTCCGAGGTCAGCTCGTCGATCGGCGACCCCGCCGTGGCCGCGCTGCTGATCGCGAAGGCGTCGCTCGCGGCCGAACGCGGCACGGCGCTGCGGCTGGCGCCCGACAGCGTGCTGGGCCGCGTCGACGACGCGCTGTCCGCGGACCTGGTGATGGTGCTGGGCAACCTCGTCGACAACGCACTGGACGCGCTGGGCTCGCTCGGCACGGTCAACGGAACCGGGAGGTGGATCGAGGTGGGTGTGGTGCAGGGGGACGACGAGGTCCAGGTGGTGGTGCGCGACTCCGGTCCCGGTGTGGCGCCGGAGCTCGCCGAGGAGGTGTTCCGGCACGGGTTCACGACCAAGGCGGCCTCGCACGGCGAGCGCGGCATCGGGCTCGCGCTGATCCGGCGGGCCTGCCTGCGGCGCGGCGGTTCGGTGAGCGTGTCCGGGTCGGTCTTCACGGCAAGGCTGCCCTGGTGATCCGGGTGCTCGTCGTCGACGACGACTTCATGGTGGCCAAGGTCCACAGCGGCTACGTCGCGCGCACCGACGGGTTCGAGGTGGTCGGGGTCGCGCACACGGGCGGCGACGCGCTGCGGCTGGTCTCGTCGCTGAAGCCGGACCTCGTGCTGCTCGACGTCTACCTGCCGGACGTCTCCGGGCTTGAGGTGCTGAAGTCGTTGCGCGCCAACGAGGACGTGGACGTCATCGTGATCACGGCGGCGACCGACGTCGACACCGTGCGCAGTGCGATGCGCGGCGGCGTGCTGCACTACCTGATCAAGCCGTTCGACTACTCGGCGCTGCGCGACCAGCTCGCGCACTTCGCGTCGCTGCGGGAGAGGCTGGGCGGGCTCGCGTCGGCGGGACAGGCGGACGTGGACCAGGTCTTCGGTGCACGGCCCACGTCGAAACCGTTGCTGCCCAAGGGTTTGACGCCGGAGACCGCGCGACTGGTGGAGACCGCGCTGCGGTCGCACCCCGACGGGTTGTCGGCGTCGGAGTGCGCGTCGGAGATGGGCGTGGCACGGGTCAGCGCGCGGCGGTACCTGGAGCACTTCGTGTCGACCGGACGCGCGGAGGTCCGGCTGCGCTACGGCGGAACCGGTCGCCCGGAACGGATCTACGCGCTAGTCCCAGGAGCCTGACCGGCCGCGGCCGCGCTTGGTGTCGGCGCGGCGCTTCTTCGAGGCGATGCGGCGTTCCTGCGACCCCTTGGTCGGCTTGGTCGCCCTGCGCACCGGAGGCGGTGGCGCGGCGGCCGCCCTGAGGACCGCGGTGAGCCGTTCCCTTGCGGCGGAACGGTTCTGCAGCTGGGCGCGGTGCTCGGACGCGGCGATCGTGAGGACGCCGTCGACGAGCCGGCCGGCCAGCCGTTCGAGCATCCGCGCCTTGAGGTGCGCGGGGATCGACGGCGAGGCAGCCAGGTCGAACGAGAGCTCGACACGGCTGTCGGCCGTGTTCACCCCCTGCCCGCCCGGCCCGCCCGACCGGGAGAAGCGCTCGCGCAACTCGGCCGCCGGTACCACCAGCGTCCTCGTCACGGTCACGTCGTCCATGCCACCAGGTTAGAAGGTCAGCCCGGGAAGTGTCGCGATCTTTATCAGGGCGTCGCGGCCGAGGACCGGCTCCGGCCGCGCGACCGGGGCGGTGATGTCCGGCACCGGGGGGTCGTCGCGGAAGGCGCCGAACGGGTCGCTCTGGATCTTGACGACCGTGCCGTCCGGCCGGATCGCCGACAGCACCCACATCCGGGCGCCGTCGTCCCTGCGGTCCAGGTACGTCACCACCTGCGTGGTGCCGACGGTCTCGGTGCGGCAGTCGCGGTCCGGCGCGACCATGCCGCACATGAGCTGGTGGTCGCCGTCGGGACCGGTCAGGACGATCGTGAGCCCGCCGCTGCCCCGCGCGTCGGTCAGCTTCGCCACCGCGTACCGGCGCCCGTCCTTCGAGTAGAACCTCAGTGCCCTGGCCTCGCCCACGTCCTGCGCGGTCACGCCCGGTGGGAGGACGTCCGCGTCGCCCAGGACGCGGGTGAGCACGTCGTCGCGGCCCGCCTGCGTGCCACCGAGGTCGGCGGCGGACGTCGCCTTCTCGGAGGTCCGGCCCGGCAGGACGACGGCCGTGCCGAAGCCGGCCAGCAGCACGAACGCCAGCGCGCCCGCGATCGCCGTGCGCCGGCGGACCAGCTTGCTCCTGCCCCTGCGGATCACCTCGGAGGTGTGGATCCGCGACTCCGGCTCGTCCACCAGCAGGTCGCGCAACGCGGCGAGTCCCTTGGCGGCCTGGCTCTTCACCGTGCCCTCCGTCCTGCCGAGGATGCGGGCGGTCTCGGTGATGCTCAGGTCCTCCCAGTAGCGCAGCACGACGACGGCCCGTTGTCCCGAGGGCAGCGCGGCGAGCGCCTCGCGCAGGTCCAGGTCGGCCGACGTGTCCGTGACGGCGCGTTCGGGCACGGCGTCGACGGTCCGTTCGCGCTGGAAGAACCCGCGCCGGGTCTCGTCGATGGCGGTGCGCACGAGCACCTTGCGGGCGTAGGCGTCGACGCTGTCCTTGCGCACGCGCGACCACGCCACGTAGAGCTTGATCAGCGCGGTCTGGACGATGTCCTCGGCGCGGTGCCAGTCGCCGCACAGCAGGAACGCCGTGCGGCGCATCAGCAGGGCGCGGGCGTCGACGAACTCCCCGAACTCGCGGTCCCGGTCCAAGTTCCCCTCCTCGGTCGTCGTTCAGTACGCGACGACCGGGTCAGGAGGTTGCCTCGGGGAAGCCGGCCGTGGGGGCCGTTCCGAAGAACCGGCGGTAGTCGCGGGTGAACTGCGACGGGCTCGCGAACCCCACGGACGCCGAGATCCTCTGGATGGTGTCCACCCCCTCCGCGACGCGGCGCCGGCCCTCCATCAGGCGCAGGTGCTTGTGGTACGAGCCGGGGGTGGTGCCGGTCGTGGACTTGAAGAGGCGGTACAGCGACGTGGCGCTCATGTTCGCGAGCTCCGCGGCGCGGCGGGTGTCGAGCGGGGCGTCCAGGTTCTGCCGCATCCACGTCGTGACCTGGTGGATGCGGTCGAGGGCGGAGTTGCTCCTCGCCAGTTCCACGAACGCGCCACCGCTCGGCCCGCAGAGCACCCGGTACCAGATCTCCCTCTTCACGCCGTGCGCCAGGATTCCCGCCGCGTCCGGGTCGTGTGCCAGCGCGAGCAACCGGTGCACCGGGTCCAGGACCCGGTCCGGCAGCGGGTGAACGCTAACCGCCTCCGCCGAGGCCGGTGGCACGGTGCCCATCTCGGCGATCAGCCCGGTGACCAGGTGCCGGTCGAAGGGGATCTCCAGGGCGCGGTACGGCTCGTCCTCGGAAGCGACGACCACCTCGGCGAGCGCGGAGGTGTGGACGGCCGTCGTGACCAGGTCTCCCGGACCGTAGGACAGGTTTCCCGACGGCCGGAGGAGGCTCTTCACCCCTTGGAACACCAGGTACAGCATCGGCTCGGCGATCACGGGAAAGGGCGGCACCGGGCTCAGTGCCACGTGGATGCGGACGCCCAGGCCCGGGACATCGGTCGTGTCCCTCGGTGCGAGTGCTGCGAGCTGTCCGCCGATGTCTTCCAGGAGCGCCTTTTCCATGCTGTCCACCGGTCACTTCAGGTGCGTGGCGAACCATTCGAGCACGCGTTCCGGGTGGCGCTGGAAGTGCTGGTAACCGTCCCAGCGCCGGGTGGTGCCGTGGATCCAGAACATGTCCTTCTCCGCCGAGCCGATCGCCGCGAACGCCTCCTCGAGGTCGTGCGGCCTGGTGATCGTGTCGTCGTGGACGCCGTAGGTGAGCGTCGGCATGGTCACCGCCGGAGCCCACGCGCTGACCCTGGTCGACAGGTCGCCGCCGGTGAGCTCCCGGTAGCGGCGTTCGGCCTCGTCGACGTGCTCACCGAGGCCCGCGTTGCCCATGACCGCCTCCAGGAAGACGCGCGGGGACAGCAACAGCGGCGCGACGAGACAGCGCACACCGGCGAAGGCCGACGGGTCGGTGTGGATCGCCCGGAACGTGGCCCCGGAACCCATGCACCGGGCGAACAGCCCCAGGTCCATCGCGGCGAGGTCGGGCCGTGACCGGATGAACTCCATCGTCCCGAGGACGTCACGGGCCTCGAACCGGTTGTTCAGCGACAGTCCGCCGTTGGCAGCGCCGCTGAGCCCGGAGTTGCGGAAGTCGAACGTCAGGACGTTGTACCCGGCGTCGTGCAGGATCCGGTAGTCCTTGATGAAGTCGATCTCGGTGTCGTTCCCCGGCCCGTAGGCGGACTTCCAGGGTTCGACGTGCGAGGGGAACCCGTAGCGGTTGAAACCGAAGGCGTGCATGGACACGATCAGTTTCGCGGACCCCGCGCGGGGGATGAACCAGGCTTCCAGCGGCACGCCGTCCGCGGACGGGTAGGTCACGTCCTGGAATTCGAGGCCCTCGTCCGCGGGAGTGCGCAGGACCGGGGACCGTGCGACGTGGGCGAGGCCTTCGGCGAAGGAATCAACGGAGCGCATGCTCTTCCCGTCTCTCGTGAACGGGACGAACGTACGACCGCGCGGGCGGGCAGGACCAGAGCCGCCGAGTGCAGCTTCTTGCCTGATCCTGCCAAACCCGTCGGGCGGTGGGCGTCAGAAGCGCGGGTGGTCGCCGACGAGCGCGGCGCCGCCCTGCTCCGACTTGGTGATCTCGCCGAGCACCCACGCCGGCACGTGGCGCGCGGTCAGCACGGCCAGCGCGCGGTCGACGTCCTCGGGCGCGACGACGGCGACCATGCCGACGCCCATGTTGAACGCCTTCTCCATCTCCTCGCGCTCCACGCGGCCGCGCTGGGCGACGAGCTGGAAGACCGGCGCGGGCGTCCACGTGCCGCGGTCGAGCTCGGCGTGCAGACCGGCCGGGAGGACGCGGGCGAGGTTCGCCGCGAGGCCGCCGCCGGTGACGTGCGAGAAGCAGCGGACCTCGGTCTCGGCGATCAGCGCGAGGCAGTCCTTGGCGTAGATCTTGGTCGGTTCCAGCATCTCCTCGCCGAGGGTGCGGCCGAACTCCTCGACGTGGCCCTCGAGCGGCATGCGCGCGATCTCCAGCAGCACGTGCCGGGCCAGCGAGTAACCGTTGGAGTGCAGGCCCGACGAGCCCATGGCGATCACGACGTCGCCGTCGCGGACCCGGTCCGGACCGAGCAGCTTCGACTGCTCGACCACGCCGACGCCCGTGCCGGAGATGTCGTAGTCGTCGTCGCCCATCAGGCCGGGGTGCTCCGCGGTCTCGCCGCCGAGCAGCGCGCAGCCGGCCTGGACGCAACCCTCGGCGATGCCCTTGACCAGCGCCGCGATCTTGTCCGGCACGACCTTGCCGACGGCGATGTAGTCCTGCACGAACAGCGGCTCGGCACCGCACACGACCAGGTCGTCCACGATCATGGCGACCAGGTCGACGCCGATGGTGTCGTGCTTGTCGAGCGCCTGCGCGACCGCGATCTTGGTGCCGACGCCGTCCGTCGAGGAGGCGAGCACCGGCTCCTTCCAGCGGTCGAGCTTGAGCTGGAAGAGGCCGGCGAAGCCACCGATGCCACCGAGCACCTCGGGCCGGTGCGCCTTGGCCGCCCACGGCTTGAGCTTCTCCACCGCCTCGTCACCTGCGGCGATACTGACTCCGGCGGCGGCGTAGGTGGCCTTGGCGCTGTCGGTCACGTCAACTTCTTCCACTTGGATCTGGGGTGCCTTTTAGGGACGACGCAGGGCGTCTTCGGCACCATAGCCGTTCGGCAGGACGGGAGCGGCCGAGCCCGACACGCCCTTGAGACCCTCGAGCAGGTGCTTGCCGATGAGGGCGTCCTGCGGCAGTTCGATCGGGTACTCGCCGTCGAAGCAGGCCGAGCACAGCCGCGACTTGGGCTGCTCGGTGGCGGCGATGAGCTGCTCGAGCGACACGTACCCCAGCGAGTCGGCGCCGACCGACCGGCGGATGCCGTCGTCGTCCAGGCCGTTCGCGATGAGCTCCGCGCGCGAGGCGAAGTCGATGCCGTAGAAGCACGGCCACTTCACCGGCGGCGAGGCGATCCGCACGTGCACCTCGAGCGCCCCGGCCTCGCGCAGCATGCGCACGAGCGCGCGCTGGGTGTTGCCGCGCACGATCGAGTCGTCCACGACGACCAGCCGCTTGCCGCGGATGACGTCCCGCAACGGGTTGAGCTTCAGCCGGATGCCCAGCTGGCGGATGGTCTGCGACGGCTGGATGAACGTCCGGCCGACGTAGGCGTTCTTGACCAGGCCCGACCCGTACGGGATTCCGCTGGCCTGCGCGTACCCGATGGCCGCGGGCGTGCCGGACTCCGGCACCGGGATCACCAGGTCGGCCTCGACGGGGTGCTCCTTGGCGAGCCGCCGCCCGATCTCGACGCGGGTGGCGTGCACGCCGCGTCCGGAGATCGTCGTGTCCGGCCGTGCCAGGTAGACGTACTCGAAGATGCAGCCCTTGGGCTCGGGCGTCGCGAACCGGGTCGACCGCAGGCCGTCCTCGTCGATCGCGATGAGCTCACCGGGTTCGACCTCGCGCACGAAGCTGGCGCCGACGATGTCGAGCGCCGCCGTCTCGCTGGCGACGACCCAACCGCGTTCGAGACGCCCCAGCACCAGCGGCCGCACACCGTGCGGGTCGCGGGCGGCGTAGAGGGTGCTCTCGTCGGAGAACGTGAGGCAGTAGGCGCCCTTGACCGCGGGCAGCAGCTCCAGCGCGGCCTGCTCGATGCCCTTGTCGGCCGCCGCGTGGGCGAGCAGGCCGCAGAGGATGTCCGAGTCGGTCGTGGCGCCGTTGCGCTCGACGATGCCCAGCGCCTTGGCCTTCTCCAGCAGCTCGGCGGTGTTCACCAGGTTGCCGTTGTGGCCCAGGCTCAGCGCGCTCCCGGTGGCCGTCGTGCGGAACGTGGGTTGCGCGTTCTCCCAGGTCGTGGACCCGGTGGTGGAGTAGCGGCAGTGGCCGACGGCCACGTGGCCCTTGAGCGACTGCAGGACCTGCTCGTCGAACACCTGGCTGACGAGACCGAGGTCCTTGAAGACGACGACCTGCGTGCCGTCGCCGACGGAGATGCCCGCCGCCTCCTGGCCGCGGTGCTGCAGGGCGTAGAGCCCGTAGTAGGTGAGCTTCGAGACGTCTTCACCGGGAGCCCAGACGCCGAAGACGCCGCACTCCTCACGGGGTTCCTGTTCGGGCTGGGAAC